>CALZHV010000162.1 GCA_945787485.1 uncultured Lachnospiraceae bacterium | reverse complement strand
TGTCATGAAATGCATTTTTCGAATATAATGTAACTAAAGATATTTTCTACGAGTCGAGGTACCACACATGCACATAGCAATTTGCGATGACGAGACAATTGAAATTAAAATTATATCTGAACGAGTAAAGCAATACATGAATTCTCACGGATATGATTATACACTTCATACCTATATGTCGGGCGAGGAACTGCTTAATGACACTGCCAATTTTAATTTTGACATTATTTTCCTTGATATTCTCATGCCGGGCAAAACAGGTACTCAGGTTATTAAGGAATTGAAATCTCAAAATATACCTGCCAAAATTATAATAACTACAACGAGCAGGGAGCATGCCATAGAAGCATTTTCGTTGAACGTAGTTCACTATCTTCTCAAACCTATTAAGTATGACGATGTTGCGGAGGGATTGGACAGATGTGGAATATCAAAGGAAAATGATCCTTTGCTTACAATACACAACTCTCTTTTAAATGTTCCTATTTTTCAAAAGGATATTTTCTACATAGAGGTATATGGCAAGATATGCAATATCCATTACAAAAATTCAGAAGGATGCTTTACTAATATTGAAACGCGTATATCGCTTAATTCAATATGCGACGAGTTGGTATTACCGATATTTATAAAGCCTCATCGCAGCTTTATTGTAAATATGAATTATATTTCCAAAATTGAAAATAATTTCGTTTATCTGATAGATGATACAGCTATTCCGATAAGCAGAAACGAAAAAAAGATGGTAATTCAGACATATGAGGATTTCCTCTATTATAAGCTATAAACAATAAGCAAAATTACACCTTATTTGATATAAAAAATAACCAAACAAAAACAGCCTTTTAAGGCTGTTTTTTGTTTTTATAAATTTTGTATTATAAGTTTTGCTTTATTAATTTTGTTTATTAATTTAATTTCTGTAAATTTTGTTTTATGAGTTTCTGTAATTTATATTTCTGTAATTCCTTTTATATGATTATCTTTATAATATCGCTTTTATCTTTTCCAATATATCGCGATATGTCTTAATAAATGCCGGATGATTTTGTTTGATAAAATCTGTATTCTCCTCTTTTGCAGCAACCTCCAACGCCTTTGCCATTTCAGAAAGCTTGCTTGTTCCTATAGAAATACTTGTACTCTTTATCGCATGAACCTTTACCTGATAATCATTCCAATTATTATTCTTATAGTATTCTTCAAGTGCCTTGATATGGTTGTTCTCGTAAAATGTCTTTAATATATCATAGTAAAACTCTTCACTTTCGCAACAATATTGCATTGCATTCTCCGTATCAAGAAAATCTATGGCATTAACGATAGCAGCATAATCTTTTTTTTCTGCTCTTTTTTTATCACCGGATTCATTATTGCCAATCATATTATTATCAATATTGCTATTGATATTGTTTTTGTCTTTTTTTGAACCTTTATTTATATTTTCAGGTTTCTCCGGAAGATATTTTCTTATCATCTCCTCTAACTCTGTGCCTTTTACAGGTTTGGAAAGATAATCATCAAAGCCTGCTTTTATATATTCTTCCTTAGCTCCTACAATTGCATTTGCAGTAAGAACTATTACAGGAGTATCTTTACAAAGGTGACTACAAGCATCATCTTTAATTTTTTTCAATGTTTCAACACCATCCATCTCAGGCATCATATGATCGAGCAATATTATATCATAGTGTTTTTTCTGAATCATTTCGAGACAATCAAAGCCTGATGCTCCTGTTTCGACATTGATTTTTGTTTCTTTTAACAAGCCTGATATAACCTTGAGATTCATTTCCGTATCATCAATAACAAGAATTGATGCCCATGGTGCTTTTATTCCCGCTTTGTATTCATGTTTATTTGTTGCAGGTTGCTTTGCTGCGGCAATAGGTTTTGTATCAACTGCTACCTGTGTCAATTCAAAGAAGAAACAACTTCCTTTTTCGTATTCACTTTCAAATTTGAGTTCTGAACCCATTAAAGAGAGTAACCTCTTTGAAATATTAAGGCCCAGACCGGTTCCCTTTATGTTAGAATTCCTCTTTTCGTCAACACGTTCAAAATCATTGAATATCTTGTTTTTATCTTCGTCCTTTATACCAATTCCCGTATCCTTTACTTCAACATAAAGCTTAACTTTATCACCTACACTAATCGGACTATTTTCATTGCCGGTTAATTTAATTGTAAGCTTAACACTTCCCTTTTCCGTATATTTAATGGCATTACTTAAAAGATTTAAAATAATCTGTTTAATTCTTCCGCTGTCGCCATAAAGCTTAACAGGTATATTGGAATCCACATCCATAATCGCTTTAAGATTTTTTTCTTTTGCCTTTACTTCCAGCATATCTATTATCTCGAACAGCATTGGAACAGTTTCGTAATTATTATTTACGATATTCATTTTACCGGATTCAATCTTGGACAAATCAAGGATATCGTCAACTATCGCCAGTAACGACCTGCTTGCGGCATCTATATCTGAAGCATATTCGTATACCTCATCATCTATATCCTTCCTGAGAATAAGCTCATCCATACCCATAATCGTATTAATAGGCGTTCTTATTTCATGTGACACATTTGCAAGGAATTGTGACTTTGCCCTATTAGCTTTTTCCGCTTCATTTTTTGCTATTTCAATTTCATTATACTGTTTTTTTATTACTATAAGACTCGTGTATTTTGCAAACATCCATGTTATGGTTGCAACAATAGAACCGAGTACAAAGTAAAAATACATTTTAAATATTGTTTTTTCGTAAAATTGTGCTTCTTTTCGAAGAAACACCGAATAACTTTTCCTTACTCCCATCGTTGTTTCATCGAGAATATCAATGCGGAAGTTGTAATCTCCATGCGGAAGATTTGTAAAGGTTATCTCATCAACCTTTGACTGATTAACAACAATACCATTATCATCAAAGCCTTCAAGATACATATGCACCAACGGATCAGACATCGAATAATCCAGTATTGCAGGTGAAATACTAATTCTAGTTGCGCTTGCCGGTATATTATAGCTTCCGTCTTTCTCAGCCTTAAGTATTACTCCGTCTGCACTTATTTCATTCAACCTGATATTATAATCTGTATCATACTTGTTATAATCAGATATTGATATTTTTATAACACCCGTACTACAGCAAAGATAACAGTTGTCATCATCATCCACATACGGCCATGAATTTGCGGTCAGAGTTGTCTGTAAACCGCTTGTATTGTTTAACCATGTGCAGTTATACTCGTAATTTTCAATTAATTGTTTCACGTTAGCAACATAAATTCCGGAGCTTCCGTATATCCATGCCTGATTTTTTTTCGATATAATAACGTCATAATTATTGCTATATGGAAATTTTGTCAGTTTAGTTATTGTTCCGTGATTGTCGTAATAAAGCGCATTACTTGTAACATAGATAAAGCCTTTATCACTTGGTATTATCTTCATGACAACCAACGACTCCAAACCATTTTGTTTGTCTATTTTTCCTACTATTTTTTTGTCTTTAATTATATAAATTCCATCTCCGTCACTGCCGGCATATATAGTTCCGTCTGCAAGCTGCACAACGCAAAGCATCTGTGTTGTCAAAAGCCCCTCTTCCTCACCTATTGTCGCTACAACCTTATCATCATCTATATATGTAAGTCCTTCACTTGACGCTGCAAGTATTGTTCCGTCATTTAACTCAATTGTCAATCGGAATCTTCCGCCCATGGTGCCGTCTGCTTCGGTAAAATACGTTATATCATCTTTATTCTTACATACAAGTCCTTTATCCCCGTATGTTGAAAACCAAACTCTTCCTTTACTGTCTTTCATAATATGTCTGACACGAACGTTATCAAACATTTCCATCCAGTCATAGTTTTTTGCATTATTACTCGTTTTGTCTATTATGCACAGTCCGTCATCGCAGCCTATATAAAGGTCATTTCCAACCTTTTCCACAGCATTCACAACTCTTTCATTAATTCCTGCCTTCTGGAAAATATCATCAAAAATTCCCGGAGACATTTTTAATACTCCCTCTTTTTCTGATATAAACCAGTAATTTCCCTGATAATCTCTTATTGCATTAATTATACCATCATTGAAATTATCCAAAGACAAATCCTCATATACTCCATTCGGCTTAAGATAACCAAATCCATTTCCCGCACATATAAATGTTAAGTCAGCTTCTTCATCGTAATATATGCCTTTGATATCTGTTACATCTTCAAGCTCTCTGTATGAATTTTTATCTTCTTCCGGTACAATTGTCATCAATTTATCGGAAGAAGTTCCGACATAAAATTTGTTGTCTTTTCCTTCACATACCGATGTATAATATATCCCTTTATCCGTATTGCTTACTGTTTTGGTAACTTTCTTTGATTTAATAAAAAATAATTCTCCATTGTTTGTAACACCTGCAATTGAGCCGTACTTATTTACTACAAGCTGTTTCACATATGTAATATCGGTCATTCCCTGAGGTGAAGAAATATCACCGTCAGCATCAATAACAGACATCTGTCCGGTAGTCGCAATGTATGTATTATTTGAACTATCCTGTGCAATTGCTCTTACGGAATCAGATGCCAGGCCTTCATTTGTCGTATACATTTTAACTTCGCCGGTTTTACTGTCGTAGCAGGCGACACCGCAATCATTTGTTCCAATCCACAGCCTTCCCCTTGAATCGGTAAACAATGCCGTAACAGTATTTATCCTGTCATCTATATTGAACAATGAAAATTTAGTTCCGTCAAATCTGTACAATCCGGCATAACTTCCTACCCATATATATCCGTCGGGTGTCTGTACAATGGCATTTATTTCTATTGATGATAATCCATCAAGTATTCCATACGTGGTAGTTGCATACTCCGATTTGATATTTTCCGGTGTCATTTGTTCTTCCTGTTGCTCCTGTGCATTGCACACAATGAAGCTACCATGCATAAAAGCAAGCAAAAAAACTACTGTCATAAACAGAAAAATCCGGTGCATTATTGTATTTTTTATTCTTTTAGCGATTGCTTTTTTCATTGGTTTTTTCATTGGTTTTTTCCTCAATTTTGCTCT
>CALZHV010000161.1 GCA_945787485.1 uncultured Lachnospiraceae bacterium | reverse complement strand
AAGCCATTCTTCATCAACGCTTACGGCTAATGTATAAATGCCATTTGATAATTCTTCAAGTGAGTATTGACAATCAATATAATGCTCGTCATATATACCTTCCACAAAAGCATTATCATAAGCGAACGGTTTAGAAAAAGTCTGAATAATCTCATTATCCCTATTTGTTAAGACAACAGTTCCTTCCTCATTCATCGAAGCAATACAATTATCGGTTTCGATTCTAAAAGCGAAATATGATTTACCGATGTTGTCATCTAAAATAATTTCATCTTTTATGCCGTTAAGCTGGGGATAAAACCTTAAATTAGTACCCTCGCCGTAAATATTTTTATATTGAAACACCTCAAACTTTTCATCAAGATACTCGGCAACGGTTTCGTTACCCGTTATGTCAGAGTTGCTTAAAGGAATTATTGAATATGAACAATCATCAAATTCAGCCTGCACACCCTTATTATAATCTTTTGAAAAGTTTATACGATAATCATTTTGTCCGTTTGTATAATCATATCCTTGAGCTTTCAGTTTTCTATCTGCTCTCTCAACCGATATATCCTTTGTTTTAAGATTTCCGTTTTCATCCGTATATGAAATAGGCTCGGAAAACAAGTAAACTGTATTTGAGCCGTCCCTATTTTCAAGATTAATTGTATGGTCATCAGCAAGCATAGCATCTTCATCTACTGCTATTGCGCCCTTTGTATCAACCATTTCTGCAGCATACGCCGAAAGCATGGATTTGATACCGAGCCACTTCTGAAATCTGCTGTTGCCAAAAGTAACGGTAACAAATGTTCCGAGTGCAATTATCATCGAAAGAATAAAGCATAATACCTTTTTCCACGGTTTATACAAACTGATGTTTTTTTCTTTTGTTCTGTTCATTAATTTCACTTCCTTTTGTGTTTATTCAATTAAGTTCTTTCATTATTGCTCTTACTACTTTCATTATTGCTCTTACTAAATGATACTTATTATTAACTCCTCTATTATCTTTTCAAATTTTTATAAGATATATTAGATTTAACTATTAAATATTGAAGAGCAAATAGTTACTGGTAATATTATGATAATCAAATATTTTCATTAATTTCAATAAAAATACAAAACTGTGCTATAAAAACTACAAAAAAATCAGACGCCGAGTTATTCAGCGTCTGAGTCTGCTTTTCTTTGAAAAAGTATTGTTAAATGAAATTCTTTATTTTCATCATCATATGACCATTTATATTTTCCGTTGTTTGCCTGAACATGCTTTTTTATTATCCTTGTTCCGAAGCCGTGATTTGTGACATCATTTTTTGTTGTCAACAGCTGATTATTAATTTGCTTTGGCGGAGCATCACAAGAATTTATCACACTCAAGAAGTCCATATTGTCTTGAATATGTCTCAATGAAAATTCTATCCTTCTTTCAAGGCTGTTTTCGGCAGCCTCAACTGCATTGTCCAAAACATTGTTTAATATTATTGAAAGGTCATAATCCTTAATATAAGTCAAATCAGCGGTTTTGACTTCATAATCAAATTTAATATTTTTTTGCTTGCAAATACCGATGTATTTATTCAGTATTAAATCTAATATTTTGTTTTTAGAAATCTTAACTATATTTTTATTCTCAATATCGGAATAGATATTTGAAATATACTTTTTAACATCTTCTATTTCTTCCATATTGTTCAGTATAAGATAATGGTGCTTTAAGTCGTGGAAAATCATTTGCAATTCATTATTATGACTTTCAAGCATATTCAAATAAGCCGTATTTACATTGTATGAATCCTTTTCTATTATCAATTCATTCAGCTTTGATTCGTTTTCCGCCAGCATTTGATAATAAATAAAAATGAAAATGCAGGCGAATATATAAAGTGTACATATTACGGAAATTGCAATTTGATACTTAATGCTCAATTCATATCTAAACGACACCAACGCAAACATTACGGAGGAAGCAATCGTAAGAATCGGAAAAACAAACAACGGTATAAATTGCTTTGAGCTTTTTTCTAAAAAATTGCGGCGCATTATTATAAACAACAAAATTTGAGAAAGAGCCAAGTAAATTAATTTGCTGATTGACGATAATATCACATAAATGATTAAATCATTACTGTACGTATCGGTTGGTATTTTGAAAATCGAGGAAGAAATAAAAATAACAGATACTTCTGCCAAAAGCATAATCGCATCAAGTGATATGCTGTGAATTATTGCATTTTTTATCGAAGCATTAAAGCATATTTTTGCAAATATAAGGTTCACCAAAAAGAACAACAATAAATTCAAAACAACATTACTAAACAAATTATATATTACCGATACACCTACAAAAAGAGGAATACCAACCGCAAAAACGCTCCAATTTGATTTGAATTTTTTATCATACATTCTTCCGAAATATGCAAAAGAGATAAGAAATTCAAAAACATAAAGGATTAAATCATATACAAAACGCACCGTTATTATTTACCCTCCGCAAATTTCATAAATTTTTGATAAAAATCCGACTGCTTTTTTCGAGCTATATTAATTTTATAAGCTCCGTTTAGAATTACATAATCCCGTTCGTATGTTGTTACATAGTTGAAATTAATTATGTAGCTTTTATGCGGAGAAAAAAACATCGTACTTGTCAAATTATCCTGCCAAAAACTAATATGATGTTCGGAGGTGTATTCCTTTGTTCGTGTAACAACCCTCGTTTTTCTTTTTTCGATCTCAACAAATACAATATCCTGTGTAGAAATTCGTTCCATCGACTTTCGGTCTTTTACAAAAAAGCTGATTGTTGAGTTATCTATCCTTTTTATTGCGTCACTCAGCCCTCGGTAAAATCTTTGTGAGTCCAAGGGTTTTTCAAAGAATCTTGCGGCATTGAGATTTAATGCATCGTCAAGATATTTTTTGTGGGCTGTGATATAAATCAGTACAATATGAGGAAGTCTTTTTCTAAGCTTTTCTCCCAGCTCAATACCGTCAACGCTTTTCATTTCAACATCTAATATTGCAATGTCGAAATTGACTTCGCATAACAGTAATTCGTCCGGAGAAATGAATACATACTTTTCAAAATCTATACAATTATTTACGGAAAAATAATCTAAATGCTTAATGATATTATCAACATATAATTGTTCATCATCACAAATTGCGATTTTCAAATTATCACCACCAAAAATAGTCAACAGATATTACACTGTTGACTAAATACTACCACATCATTTAGATAATTACAAACTATTTTTCTCTATTTTCTATCAATGTTTTTGCTACTGCTTCCAGTATCAATATTTCTTTTTCGCTACATAAAGTCAATAAATCAATTAAATTGTCTGTATCGTTATCTCTAATATTTCCATATAAAACATAGTCTAATCTTGCATTTAATCCATCACAAATACTAATCAATGTATTCAGACTATAGGAGCCACCATTTTCAACAGTTGAAATATGTGTAGAAGAAATATGAATTATATTTCCTAATTCTTCTTGGGTTAAATGTTGTTCTTTTCTTAACTTTACGATATGACTGCCGATTTTTACTGTATCTATTTTTACATTTCCCATGACATCACCCTATAAAAGTATATCATTATATAATTTGATAGTTCTCCTAAAATATAGGATAAGTTCTAAATAGGTTAATAATTATTAACTATTTTATGATTTATACTAAAAATCAATAAATTGCTTACTATAATGTATAGAATAATGCACAGTTTTGCATTTAGTATTGATTTTTCATTTTTGATAACATATAATTCCCTTAATAGTTATTGGAATATATATGAAAGGAGATTTGTATGAAAAAGACTTGCTTTAACAATGCGCTGAACTCTTGTGTGAAAGCTATTACAAAAAGTTGCATTAACAGCACAACTAGTGGTTTCATGTTTCAGCCAAAGACACCTGCATCTCTTAAAAAGTTCAGCAAGGTAGAAAATGATAAATAATTTATCTACTCGCCTTACGGACAAGCTTCTTTCAAAGGGAAGCATTACTGAAGATGAGCGAGAGCTGTATATTTATGGATTATTCATGTTGATTTCCCAGTTAATGTATTTAGTTCTCGCTTGTATCTTTGGTTTACTATTTGAATGTTTTTTTGAAAGCATAATTTTCTATGTTGCATTTCAATTTATAAGAAGATATGCCGGAGGCTATCACGCAACAACAGAAACAAGGTGCGAGATATTATCTACTCTTTCAATAATTGCTTCAATAGGTATTATCAAGTTATCAAAAATATATGATTTTAAGACCATATTGTTATTCATCACTTTAGTGTCTGTTGTTCTTATTTTCTTTCTTTGTCCTCTTGATACACCTGAAAAGCCACTTTCTGAAAAAGAGTTCAAATATTTTCGTAAAATCTCTTGGATTATTTTGTTGGTGATTTCGTCTATTATTATTGTTTCATATTTTTTCAAATTTAATATCCTGTTTACACCATGTTGTGTAAGCCTAATACTTGAAAGCATATTGCTTGTTGCCGGAAAGATAAAGAGAGTGCATCAAGAGAAAAGTGTCAAAAACTAACCTGTTTGGTGTATTTCTAAAAGAAAAGCGGCAAGAGGCAAATATGTCCTTGCGAGAATTAGCTCACTCTATCGGTGTAGCACATACATATATTTTAAATATTGAAAACGGCAGTAAGGCACCTCCCGGTGATGTAATACTGAAAAAGATTGCTAATGCACTTCATTTTGATGCTCAAACAGCAGAGTTATTCTATGACTTAGCTGCTATGTGCAAACAAAATGATGACGGTAAAAATCTGTATTTACCAACAGATGTGTCTGAATATATACAGAAAACCGAGTCTGCAAAATCAGCAATAAGACAGGCAAACAAGCTGGGATACGGTAACGAATTTTGGATTGAAATATTGAAACAGTTAGAAAACAAATAAAATATGTCCCATTCGGGATATATTTTTTAAGATAACTGTTATCCAAAGGTGAACGTTTACTGCATTCTAATTAAATAAAGAGGTCTGACGATTTTTTCGTCAGGCCTCTTTTTATGTTGTTCTGACGAAAAAACGAAAGGACAACAATGATTAGTTTATGGCAACCATATATAGCTAAATATCCGTAAT
>CALZHV010000160.1 GCA_945787485.1 uncultured Lachnospiraceae bacterium | reverse complement strand
GCATTGGCAATAAGGAAATTCTTGACCTCATTTTTGCCATAATCAAAAATCTTCGTACCCCAGTCAGGATGCTCACCCTTACGTGGGTCTGCATACTCATAAAGCGGGCTTCCATCAAATAATGCAAGACCATGAGCATCTCTTGGGAAATGAGCAGGTACCCAGTCAAGGATAACACCTATACCAATTGAATGCATATAATCCACAAAATACATAAAATCATCCGGAGAACCATATCTGCTTGTAGGAGCATAATAATTAGTTACCTGATAACCCCAGGAGCCATCGAACGGATACTCTGCAATACCAAGTAACTCAATGTGAGTGTAACCCATATCCTTTACGTACTCACCAAGCATTTTTGCCATTTCTCTATAATTATAAAATCCGAAATCAGAATCTTCGATTTTCTTCTTCCATGAACCGATGTGAACCTCGTAAATGGACATAGGCATTTTCATTCGGTCCACCCTACTACAGCTCTTTCTGGCATCAACCCATTTTTCATCCTTCCATTTATACTTTGTAAGATCTGCAACGATATTTGCATTGTCAGGTCTTACCTGAGCATAATTTGCATATGGATCAGCCTTGTAAAGAATATCTCCGGCACGAGTAAGAATCTGGAATTTGTACACTGCGCCCGGCTTAACATCAGGCATAAAAATCTCATAAATTCCCGATACAGACTGAAGCTGCATAGGATTAAGTGCGCCATCCCACATGTTGAAGTCTCCAACTATACTGACACGTCTTGCATTTGGTGCCCATACAGCAAAATAAGTACCTTGCACGCCGTCGATTGTCATAGGGTGCGCACCCAATTTCTCATATATCTCATAATTTTTGCCTTCAGCAAAAAGATAAGTATCCAAATCAGAAATAAGAGAATTAAATGCATAACAATCGGCTGTAACAACCTCTGTATTATCCTGATAAATAGTCTTTATTCTGTACTTAGTTCCATTGAACTTTTTCTTAGGGAAATAAATGCCATATAAATCTCCCTCAATCTTAATAAGCTCTATAGGAGACTTGCCTGTAACAGATGTGACAAACACCTGCCTTGCATGCGGTCTGTAAACAGTGATAACCTGTCCGTCACCGTAATCATGAATACCGAGCAAATGTCTTGGCGCATTAAGTCGACCATCCACAAGCTCATCATACAATACCCAATTGACCCAATTTTTTAATTTGTTAATCATATAACCCTCCTAAATAAATATCAAAATTTATGCGGTCTGCTGTTTAACGCAATAAACAATCTGACCATTGCAAATATAACAATAAGAATCCCTACGATAATAACATATTTATATGCAAGTGTTCTGGCAAAATTGTCCGGAAACAAATGAGTAATAACATCATTGCCTCGGAAAAATCCATAGTCACCAAAAAGCACCATCGCTTTAATTCCATATCCGACGCCTTTTTTTGCCCTAAAAAGCAAAAATGCAAAAAATGCCGTCAAAAACGCACCCAGTGTTCCTCCGTAGATAAGCGGCATGTACATTCTTCTTCTGGAAATAAAATTCATAAAATAAATGACACCGCCAAACGATAAAACACTCACAATCCATGCTATGCGATATATATTTTTTATATCCTTAAGAGCATCTTTGTTAGCCCCCGACAACTCATATCCGGCTATATTATAACTACTTCTAAAAAAAGACCTGAAGCTGTCATTTAACTGTTCATAAACAAGTATGGCTTCATTTTGTGTGAGCATTTCTGTTTCAACGGCACATTTTTTGTATGTACTCTTGTCAAACGCAAGAAGGCATACAGAAAAATTCACAATGAAAATACCAATACAAAATGTCGCAAATACCTGATACCATATGTATCTTTTCATAACTAATTAAACTTTTCTACAAATTCATAATTCAAAAAATCTATATAAAATACTTAATTCAATGATTATTTCGTATTCCCAATATCATCTATCATCCCACATAAACAAACCGTATCTGCGCCTCATCTAAATAATCACTTTATAGACAAAATCACACTTATCTATTTTAACATTTATGACCGCTTATGTAAAGCGAGCATTATATGATTTTAGCCATAATTTTTGCACGAATTTAAAGCTTATTTTTCTTGCTATAAAATAGCGTTTCGTCTATAATATTGGATAGATTATTTTACTCGTAAAGGGGTGATTTTTTGGCATCATCAAACTCAGTTAGCGGAAACGATGTTGCAACCTTCGTCTTACAGACGGATGCACCATATAATATTTTGGATTTTGATCAGGGTCTTTGTGTCATGACAGGCTACTCACCAAGGGAGCTTGCCAAGAAAATATGTACACTCGATAACCTATTATATGTAGAAGATTTCACAGAAACGATAACTTCAATCAGTTATCAGCTTAGCATATCAAATCTTGTAAGTGCACAGGCCAGAATTGTCACAAAAAGCGGAAATATACTTACTGTTCTTTGTAACGGTCAGGCTTTCACATTGAATGACGGACGTGATGTACTTCAATGTGTATTTACGGATATCACGAATCTCGAAAAATCAGCAAGCGAAACAGCCAAGGCAAAAACCGATCTCGAGATATTTGCCAACACTGTCCCGAGTGGTGTAAGCAAGCATCTCCTAGACAATAACCTGTCCCTTATCTGGGCAAACAATTATTTCTACGATTTATCAGGCTACACAATCAAGGAATACAAAGAGAATTTTGGCAAGAACACCTTATCTCTCGTTTTGCCAGAGGATTTGTCTATCGTAATAGACGCACTTGCAGACCTTACAGAAGATTCCAATTCCAAAATTGTCAATTTCCGAATTAAATGTGCAGACGACCATATCAAATGGGTAAACGCAGTCTTTGCGCGTGCAGGCGAGATGTCAGATGGCTTCCCGGTTGTCAACCTTGTTATGTCAGATATTACCAGTCTTAAGATTGCCGAGATGAAAGCAGCTCTTGAAGAGCAGAAATATCTTATCATTGCTGATATTTCGGAAGAGCTTCCTTATGAATATGATATTATAGATGATGTTATCACATTTGCAGATAAGTTTAATCACATTTTTGAAGGTGCTTCCATTATAGAAAACCCCGGAGTCAATATGGTTAAGCAGGGGCTTGTTTCCTTCGATACAAAGGAACAGTTAGAAGAACTGATTAACCTTGCCAAAACCGGTGCCGAATACTATTCGACGGAATTTAAATTGAATACAAAAAACAGTGGTTTCCAATGGTATTTCTCTACCTTTTCATCAATCTACGATGAAAAGGGTGACCCTATACGAGTTGTTGGTCTATTAAGAAACATTCACGCACAAAAGGTAGAGCAACAGAAGCTTCTGATAAAAGCAGAAACAGACCTTATGACAGGCCTTCTTAACAAGGCAACTACCGAGGCAAAAATACAGCATATGCTTCGAGAATTAAACGGTAACAGCTACAACGTATTTATGCTTGTGGATATAGATGATTTCAAAAAAATAAATGATACATACGGACATTTAAAGGGTGATGACGTAATCATTGATATAGCCAAAGCGCTTATGAAACACACCGGCGAATACGGAATAGCAGGCCGTCTTGGCGGTGATGAATTCTGTGTGTATCTGACCAACATATTAGACACGCAGGTTGCCTGTGAAAAAGCGGAGCTTATCGCAAACGAACTAAGGCAGTTATATCCCGGAGACAATGGTGACTGTAAAGTAACATTAAGCATCGGTATTGCAGCAACCAAGGACCAGATTCCATACAATGTTCTTCTTGAAAATGCGGATACTGCCCTTTACCAGACTAAGTTAAACGGTAAAAACGGATACTTCCTATATAAGGAAGATATGGAACGAGGCAAATACGAAAATAACAGAAACAAAACGGAAACAAATCCAAATGACACAGTTATTTTGTCACTATTGACAAGCTTATTCAGCAGTACCAATTCTTACTCAGCTATCGAAAATGCCTTATCAACCGTTGGTCAGGCATTTGACCTTGATAAAATATGCATTTGGGAATACGAATACAGTAAGAATTTTGTAGACTGTACGCACCAATGGTGTGCAGAGGGCATAAAAAATGACAGAAACATTAAGCAGCATACACCTTCAGCTATTTTAGAAGAATTGGATGCAATGAGTACAGAGGGTATCGTATACTCCTCTGACACATCTCTTATCAAGCTTCACTCGTCAAACATGACACCGTACAGCGAAGGAATAAAAAGACTTATACAGTCACAGATAGTTCTAAACGGCAAAAAGATAGGCTACATCAGCTTCTATTGTATGAGTGAAGACAAGCCGGCTTGGACAACAAGCAGCCTTGCGTCATTTAAGATGTTGTTTATGTTGCTTGGCGAAGCAATCTGTTCAAAGCAGAATATTAACAATCTTTCACGTCTTCGTGATGATACTATAAATGCATTTGACACAATACAGTCTCCAATGATAGTAGTAAGCCGTGATAATTACGATATAATGTATTTCAACGATGCGTCTGTTGAATATTTCCCTAACATAAGTCTGAACAGCAAATGCTACAACGGCTTATTCCAGGAAAACAGCCCTTGCAGAGACTGTACGCTTCACAGACTATCTGACCACAAGCTTACGAGAACTACAAAATACTGTAAATCTCAATCCGAAAATGTTGACATCTGCCTGTCTCCTATCAAATGGAGCACAGGAAGCAATTCATTCCTTATTTCTGTTTCTCCGCACAAGCAGACAAAGGCAGAGAAATTAAAGAAGGAATTAGAACAAAACATTCAGATAGAGAAAAAGGTTGAAGAAGCATCATTTACGGATATTATCACAGGCTATGGAAACTTTGAAAAATTCAAGGTGACTGCACAGGATATTTTAAATGAAAATCCTGATACAGATTATGTAATGTTCTACTTCAACATCAAGAACTTCAAGTACATAAATGAAACATACGGACACAGCATAGGTGACCGCACTCTCAAGGCTGTTGCTGAAGTATTAAACAAGCATTTAAATGAGGGCGAAACATTTTCAAGAGTCATAAGTGATACATTTATCATGATGATTCACAACAACAGTGAAGAAAACTTCATGGATGTATTTAACCATATAAGAAACGAAGTACATGATACCTGTAAGACCATTCAGGA
>CALZHV010000159.1 GCA_945787485.1 uncultured Lachnospiraceae bacterium | reverse complement strand
AAGCAGGCTATGCTTGAATTTGGTACAGATAAGCCGGATCTTAGAAATCCGCTTAGAATTATTGATTTATCAGAGTTTTTCCAAAGATGTACATTTGCACCGTTCCATGGCAAGACTGTAAGAGCAATCAACGCACCTAAGAAGCTTTCAAAGGGACAGCATGAGAAGATGCTTAAGTTTGCACAGAGTATAGGAATGGGAGGACTTGGATACCTTGAGGTTCTTGAGGATGGAAGCTACAAGGGACCTATCGATAAATTCATACCTGACGATATGAAAAATGAGCTTAAGGAAAAGGCAAACTTAAATGTCGGCGATACAATTTTCTTTATAGCTGATACAGAAATGCAGGCAAGCGTATTTGCGGGACAGATTCGTACAGAGCTTGGTAACAGACTTGATTTACTTGAGAAGAATGCTTATCGTTTCTGTTACATTAATGATTTCCCAATGTACGAGTACGATACAGAAACAAAGAAAATTGGATTTACACACAATCCGTTTTCTATGCCACAGGGTGGACTTGAAGCATTAAATGAAAAGGACCCTCTTGATATACTTGCATACCAGTATGATATCGTATGTAACGGTGTTGAGCTTTCATCAGGTGCCGTAAGAAATCATGATATGGAAATAATGGAAAAAGCGTTTGAAATAGCAGGCTATGACAAGTCTGTTCTTGAAGCAAAGTTTGGAGCTTTATACAATGCATTCCAGTTTGGTGCACCACCACATGCAGGTATGGCTCCGGGAGTAGACCGTATGATTATGCTTCTTCGAAACGAAGAAAACATCAGAGAGATTATTCCGTTCCCAATGAGTGGTACAGCTCAGGATCTTATGTGCAACGCACCTTCAGAGGTAACAGAACAGCAGCTTAGAGAGGTTCATATTAAGGTTAGAAGTTAAGGAGGATGATTATGGTAATCACTGACGAAACTATAGATTATGTTGGAATATTGGCAAAGCTTGAATTGTCTGAGGAAGAAAAAGAACAGGCAAAGCAGGATATGTCTAATATGTTAGAATATGTTAGCAAGCTAAATGAGTTAGATACAAAGGATGTGCCTGCTATGAGTCACGCATTTTCTGTAAATAATGTATTTAGAGAGGATGTCGTCACAAATACAGAGGACAGGGAGAACCTTCTTAAGAATTCACCGGAACAAAAGGATGGATGCTATAAGGTTCCTAAGACATTTGACTAGGAGGTGGCAAGGTTGGATTTGATGAGTTTAACAGCGGTAGAGCTTGGTAAAAAGATAAAACAGGGTGAGGTTACGGTTATTGATGCAACTAAGGCATGCCTTGAGCGTATAAAAAAACTTGAAGGCGATTATAATTGCTTTGTCACAGTTGATGAAGAAGGTGCATTAAAGCAGGCAGAGGAAATTCAGAAAAAAATAGATAATGGCGAGCTTGCAGGACCACTTGCAGGTGTGCCTGTAGCGATAAAGGATAATATGTGTATAGAAGGCATGCTCACTACATGTTCATCACACATTCTTGATAATTTTATTCCTACTTATACTGCTGAGGCAGTATTGAAGTTAAAGGAGGCCGGCGCAGTAATAATCGGCAAAACAAACATGGATGAGTTTGCAATGGGCAGTACAACTGAGACATCATATTTTGGAGCTACTAAAAATCCATGGGATGTTAACAAGGTACCGGGTGGTTCATCAGGTGGTTCGGCGGCCGCAGTTGCAGCTGAAGAAGTCCCATACGCACTTGGCTCAGATACAGGTGGTTCAATAAGACAGCCGGCAGCATTTTGTGGCGTAACAGGTATTAAACCGACATACGGAAGAGTATCAAGATATGGTCTTATTGCTTACGGTTCATCTCTTGACCAGATTGGACCTATCGCAAAGGATGTAACAGACTGTGCTACAATTCTTGAGGTTATATGCCAACACGATGATAAGGATTCAACATCATATTGCGAGGCAGCAGACGATTTCACAAGCGCACTTGTGGATGATGTTAAGGGTATGAAAATAGGTATTCCAAGAGATTATTTTGCGGAAGGTATCGATGAGGATGTAAAAAATAACGTTCTTGCGGCTGCAAAAAAACTTGAAGAAAAGGGTGCTGTCGTAGAGGAATTTGATCTTGGAATGGTAGAATATGCTATTCCTGCTTATTATATTATTGCTTCAGCAGAGGCATCATCAAACCTTGAGAGATTTGATGGTGTAAAATATGGTTACAGAACAGCTGAGTACAGGGATTTACACAATATGTACAAAAAGACACGTTCAGAAGGATTTGGAGCTGAGGTTAAACGTAGAATAATGCTTGGTTCATTTGTATTAAGCTCAGGATATTATGATGCATATTATGTAAAAGCACTTCAGACAAAGGCACTTATCAAAAAAGCATTTGATGAAGCATTTGCAAAATATGATGTAATACTTGGACCTGTTGCTCCTACAACAGCACTTACGATAGGAGAGTCGCTTCAAGACCCAATCAAGATGTATCTTGGCGATATATATACAGTATCAGTAAACCTTGCAGGTCTTCCGGGCATTTCACTTCCATGCGGATACGATAAGGATGGAATGCCTGTAGGTATGCAGCTTCTTGGACAAACATTTGATGAAAAGTCTATTATTAAAGCTGCATATGCATTTGAGTGTACCCGTGAATACAAGAGACCGGATGCACTGACTGAAAGGGGGCTATAATAAATGAGTAAGACATTTGAAACAGTTATTGGCCTTGAGGTTCATGTTGAGCTTGCGACAAAGACAAAGATTTTCTGTGGATGTTCTACTGAATTTGGTGGAGCTCCAAATACACATACATGCCCTGTCTGTACAGGTATGCCGGGTTCGCTTCCTGTATTAAATAAGGGGGTAGTTGAAAAAGCGATTGCGGTTGGTCTTGCTACAAACTGTACAATTACACAGAATTGTAAATTTGACAGAAAGAATTATTTCTATCCTGACAATCCACAGAACTATCAGATTTCACAGCTTTACTATCCTATATGTCGTGATGGTAAGATAGAAATTGAGGTTGATGGCAATAAGAAATTTGTTCGCATACATGAGATTCATATGGAGGAGGATGCAGGCAAGCTTGTACATGACCCATTTACGGACAGCTCGCTTGTGGATTTCAACAGATCAGGTGTGCCACTTATAGAGATAGTTTCAGAGCCGGATATGAGAAGCGCAGAAGAAGTAATTGCATACCTTGAAAAATTGAGACTTATTATCCAATATCTTGGTGCATCAGACTGTAAGCTTAACGAAGGCTCAATGAGAGCAGACGTTAACCTTTCCGTAAGAGAAGTCGGTAGCGAAACATTCGGTACAAGAACAGAAATGAAGAATCTTAACTCATTTAAGGCAATAGCAAGAGCTATTGAAAATGAGAAGGAAAGACAGATTGATCTTATAGAATCAGGCGAAAAGGTAATTCAGGAGACAAGAAGATGGGATGATACAAAGGAATATTCATATCCTATGCGTTCAAAGGAGGATGCGCAGGACTACAGATATTTCCCTGACCCTGACCTTGTACCTATTATCATTAGTGATGAATGGTTAGAGCAGATAAGAGCTAACCAGCCTGAACTAAGAGATGAAAAACGTATAAGATATAAGGAAGAATACGATATACCTGATTATGATATAGATATTCTTACAAATTCAAAGAAGTTAGCAGACATATTTGAGGAAGCAATTTCACTTGGTGCCGCACCAAAGAAGGTTTCCAACTGGCTGATGGTTGAGACTATGAGACTTATGAAGGAGCATGAGATGGACCCTGAGGATTTAAAATTCTCAGCCAAAAATCTTGCCAAGCTTATTGAATTGGTTGAATCAAAGGCTATTAACGGAACCGTTGCAAAGGAAGTATTTGAAAAGATATTTACAGATGATATCGAACCTGCAGAATATGTAGAGGCTAACGGACTTAAGACTGTAAATGATGAGGGTGCTCTTACGAAGACTATTCAGGAGATTGTAGATGCAAATCCTAAGTCTGTAGAGGATTATAAGAGTGGTAAAGAAAAAGCAATAGGATTCCTTGTCGGACAGACAATGAAGGCGATGAAAGGCAAGGCTGATCCCGGAGAAGTAAACCGTATTTTAAAAGAGATTTTATCAAAGTAAGGAGAATTCTATGAGAACATATTTAGTTACAGGTGGTGCCGGATTTATTGGTTCAAACTATATTCATTACATGTTTAAAAAATATGATAATGACATAAGAATAATAAATGTAGATGCTTTAACATATGCAGGAAATCTTGAAAATCTTAAGGATGTTGAAAATAGAGACAATTACACATTTGTAAAGGCAGATATTTGCGATAAAGAAGCAATTTCAAAGATTTTTGAAGAAAATGATATAGACAGAGTAGTACATTTTGCAGCAGAATCACATGTTGACAGAAGCATAAAAAACCCGGAGGTTTTTGTCCAGACAAATGTACTTGGAACAGCAGTTATGCTTAATTGCGCAAAGGCAGCATGGGAGCTTCCTGACGGAACATTCAAGGAGGGAAAGAAATTCCTTCATGTTTCAACAGATGAGGTGTATGGCTCACTTCCTGATGATGATAATGCATTCTTCTATGAGACATCACCATATGACCCACACAGCCCATATTCAGCAAGTAAGGCATCATCAGATATGCTTGTAAAGGCGTACATGGACACATATAAGTTCCCTGCAAATATTACAAATTGCAGTAATAATTATGGTCCTTACCAGTTCCCTGAAAAGCTCATACCGCTTATTATTAATAATGCTTTAGCCGGAAAGAAGCTTCCTGTATACGGGGATGGAAAAAATGTTCGTGACTGGCTGTATGTAGAGGATCATGCGAAAGCAATTGATATGGTTCAGGAACAGGGCAAGCTTTTTGAGACATACAATATAGGTGGTCATAACGAGAAGCAGAATATAGAAATCATAAATATCATTATTGAAACACTACAGGAGATGCTTGACGATACTGATCCAAGAAAAGCACTTGTATCAAAGGATTTGATAACATATGTTGAAGACAGAAAGGGACACGACAGAAGATATGCGATTGCCCCTGATAAAATCAAGGCTGATATCGGCTGGTATCCTGAGACGATGTTTAAAGAGGGAATCAAGAAGACCATTCG
>CALZHV010000158.1 GCA_945787485.1 uncultured Lachnospiraceae bacterium | reverse complement strand
ATAAGAGAAAATGCAGTTGCATGAAAACTATTTGACACAATAAATTCAGCATTCTTAATTAATGACAGAAAAACATCAGGACCGAAGTTCTCAAAACTCTTATCACAATATTCATTCTTGTACAAAGAGTATATTTTCAAATTATGCTTTTGGGCATATTTCACAGCAAATTTTTTAACTTCGTCCGAACCTTCAAAATCATAGACAAGGACATACTCGTCAGCAAGTTTTATATTACTTTCGATTTTTGACCACTGTTTTTTTTCTAATAAAAATACGGGATCTAAAACAGCTTGTCCGTTTAGAATACCTAAATCATCAAGTATTTTTAACGCAGACTTTTCCCTTACGGACACAAAGTCAATACTTTTAATATATTTTTTTGTCTGTTCCTTTAATTCATCCGGTATTTCAGAAACAGAAAATGAAGCTGCATAGGTTGCAGTAGTCGTATTTTTTGGTGCGAATTGAAGATAGTAAGCAGGATCCTTACCGTTATTCATCATCGTATTCCATATTTGGTCACTACCGGCAATATATAAATCTGCCTTAGGTGGATTAACTTTAAGTTCTTCAAAACTTTCATATGTATCGGTTAATCTATAATACTTATCTCTAAAAGCTTCAAAATTCTTTTTTCTATCACTTTTTTTATATTCTAAATATGACTTTAATCTACCTGGAAATTTAGCACAAATATAGGCGAACCTTGTAACAGGATTTGCAGCATATTTTGGAGTTCCGCAATATAACGGTCTAAAATTCTTAAAGTATTCGGGGAAATAATCAATTATCTCAACATCATTACCTAAATCCTCAAGATAATGCATAAGTGCAACCGCTTGAAGGTTAGCTCCATGATTATTTACTTTATGGCATGTTATCGTTTTAATTTTCATTTTTATTTTCCCAATACTTTTTTAAGCCAAGATAAACTGTTTTTCCCGAACACTCTATGTATTAACTGTGTTATTCTTTTCTTTAATCTCGAATCATTTCCCCAACTTTGGTCATACCAATGAATAGAATATGTATTTGATGTTTTTTTCAGTCTTCCTGTAATACTATCATAAGGATTGAAATACTCCGCCGGATAAATATGGACATCATCAATAATCTGCTCTTTGCCGTTCAACTCTATACCTTTTTTCTCCAACAGTCTTGTAGCAACTGTCGGACATCCGAGCATATTAAATGAGCCGTCTTCTTTAATGAATACCTCGTCTCTATATTCATCAATATGTTCCTTAAAAAAATGAACTCCTGCTTGAGAACCAAATCCTTGTCCTGAATTAACATATTCATTATTTTCAAAGCTCATATATGCTTTATTTTTGAGCAAATCATCAAGCGGCTTTAATACCTCAACATCCGTATCCATATATATTCCGCCCTGCTCGTAAACAACAATTAAACGAGCAACATCGCTAACAAAAGCATACTTCTTTGCTTCATAAGCCTGTTCAACAAACGGCATACAATGGACATCAAAATTGGTTTCATTCCACTCAAATATTTCGTAATCCGGACAATATTTTTTCCAGCTATCTATACACTTTACAACTGATTTTGGTTTTTCATTTCCGCCAAACCAAAAATAATGAATTTTTTTAGGAATCATAATTTTACTCCATTGGCTTAATTTTTAACTCTCCGGAATTTGTAACAATTGAACAATCAGGTATATCGCCCTTAACAACACAATTCGCTCCAATAACACAGTTTTTTCCAATAGTAGTTCCCTTTAAAACAACAACATTTGAAGCTAACCAGGTATTGTCACCAATAACAATTGGTGATGAATTATGAGAGTCTGATACGCCGCTTTCCTTTGAAAACAAATGATTATTATCAAACACTTTTACATTTGGACCAAATTTAACCCCGTTACCAATTTTAACAGAAGATTTAACACTTATCATAGCATCCTCGTTAAAGTAACAATTATTACCTATTAAAAGCTTCGCACCTTCATCCACGACAATAACACATCTTCCATCTGATACTGTATGCTTGCCAATAATTACATTACAATTCTTGTTGAATAATAATTTCGATTTTTTGTCAAACATTTGAACACCATCTACTTCAAGATTTTGGCACTTTAATTTTTTCAAGGTAAATTTGACCATATTACAGAAAACAAGAAAATACGGTTTCATTCTAATAGCCTCAATTTATTTATTAATTCATATAATTTTTTTATTTCGCTTTCATTTGAATAATTTGTTGATTGCATATTGCTAATCAAATTTTGTTGTAATTCTTTATCTTTAATCACTCTTGCAATTTCATTTGCAGAGCCTTCTATATCCATAGGAACAATTATTCCGTCAAATCCATCCTTTAACTGACTGTGTGCTGTTGGATAATCTGTAATAATAACAGGCTTGTTAAGTATCAACGCTTCGTGAACAGTAACAGCCTTTCCTTCATATCTTGAAGGTTGTAAATAAATATCACAAGCCTTAATATACGGATACGGGTTATCTTTTTTACCGAGAATAATAACTGTATCTTCCATACCAAACTCGGATATTTTTGAACGAATTAATTCCTCTTCGCCGCCGTATCCGATTATGTACCATTTGAAATCTATACCTTTTGACTTGATTATACTTGCAATTTGTGGAACTTCGTCAAACTTTTTTGCTTCAGAAAAACGACCGACAGAGAGTAACTTAACAGTCGAAATATCCATCTCGTTTCTAACATCAATTAAATCGGCTTGTCCGTCTATAAAACCTTTTGATAAGATATTTTCTATATATACAATCTTATTCTCCAAGCTCGGAAATTTAGTTAAAAACGCTTTTGTAACATCATCGGAAATAGAAATAATATTGTCATATTTTGACCAGATAGCAGTTTCCGATTCAACATCCAAATTACAAATTGAATAATCAGTATGTATCCAAGCAATTTTCTTTTTTGCCTGAACTTTTTCTTGTACGATATAATGAGGCATCAAAAAACTAATTGCCAAATCATATTGAGTATTTGAGATTACAGGTAAATACTTTTTTGTATATTTATGGCTATAATCGAATACAGCAAAGCTATCTTGGAATCCCATTCTTTTATTAAATTGCTTTGCTTTTATTTTACCAATAATTCTACCTGCAACAATTTTCAACTGCCCCTGCTTCAACGCAGTAACCATAGGCTTCATTATTGCACTGTATTGGGGTATTTCAGGCAATAAATTTACTTGCTTCGGTATTAACGACATCAATTCTCCGCTATGCTGCATCAAGAACAAATCGACTTCATATTTTGAATAATCAAAGCTTGTCAATAAACCAAGCAATGCTCTTTCTGCACCGCCAATTTCCATAGCGTGAGAAAAAATAAATACTTTCTTTTTCATGTCAATTTACTTTCATAAAAGATTTTGATTTTTTCTTAATAAGTACTGTTAATGCAATCCCAAAGGGAATTGCACAAACAGTCATTAACTTTTTGGGTGATTCTTTAACAAAGTGCTTATTCTTTGAAATAATACTGCTTGAAACATAATGAATACAATCAATAAAATTTCTTTTCGGATCATCGATATATTGCATATTAATTTTACGGATGAAAGCAAAGCCCCTGGGATTTTTCAAATACTGTTTGTACATATTAAGGCTTGAACCATCCTCCTGATAATCAACCACACAAACCGGTTTATTCAAAACAGCAAGATAGTAATCTTTACCAATTAATCTATATTTATATGCAAGAGAAACATATTTTTCACCCTCGAAAACAGGATATGGCGGATATTTATTTATTACATCCGTTCGATATATAAGCTTTTTATCACCGGCTCCACCATTGTGATAATAATCGTCAAGATTAAAATTCTTTACGCTTTCATCAAGTTCTGTGCCTAAAACTTCGCCGTTTTTTGCATTTACATCCAATGCAACAATACCAGCACATTTCTCTTTTTTGTTTTTTGCCCAACAATCGAGAATCATTTCAACAGCATCATCTGTCATGTAATCATCAGAATCAATACATACATTCAATTCTGTATCAATATTCTCATAAGCAGTGTTATGAGCAGTATGCATACCGCCGTTTTCTTTATATATATATCTTATTTCAAAACCATTATCCTTTTTTTGCCATTCCTTAATAAGCTCGGCAGTATTATCCGTTGAACCGTCATCAATCACAAGCCATATAAAATCTTTACATGTTTGTCTACAAAGACTAGCATAACAATTTTTGATTATATACCCACGATTATAAGCAGGTGTAAATACAGTTAATGTTTTTTTGTTCATATTTTCTCCTGTATGTTTAAATAAAAATCCGTAAGTTGCTGTGCTGTTGTCATTATATCATATCCAGCGTTTTTTATTTTCTCAGATGTGTCGGTTCTGTCATAAGGAAGCATATCCGATATTTTCTTCGCCCATTCACTTGCAGGACTATTTAAGCTCATATATTCAACTAAACCTGTTATATCAACCTCGTTTGTTATTGTAGATGACAACAAGCATTTTAATCCGGCAGCCTGAGCTTCAATTACCGTGACTGGTAGACCTTCATATATTGATGGAAATACAAATAAATCAAACGCCTGTAGCAAGTCATATGCATCAGAACGAACACCCGTTAAAATAACATTACTATCAAGCCCGAAATCACTTATTTGCGCTCTTATAAATTCTATATTTTCACCGGTTCCTACCAAAATAAGCTTAGCATTCTTATCATTTTTTTGAAATTCATTAAAAATATTCACTAAAAATGTTTGGTTTTTTGCCTTGTCAAATCTACCTATATGTCCAATCACAAGTTGACTATCATCAATTAAAAATTCTCTACGAATTTTGCTTCGAGTCTCCTTATTGAAAACAAATCTGTTCACTTCGATAGCATTGTTCAATACTGAAAACTTTTTCGGATTAGCTACAACCTTTATTCCATAACGCTTAATCCCAGCAAGTTCTGAACAGCCAAAAAAATAATCAGCAACATTTCGGGTATTATATGACATTACTTTATAAACAATATCCTTTACACTTATTATCTTCCCTGCACTATGACTATGCGCAATAGTATATAGACCGTACTTTTTAGCAATTGATAAATAAATTGAAGCCGTGCTTCCTATATGACCATGAACAGCAACATAATCTTTTGAATGTTC
>CALZHV010000157.1 GCA_945787485.1 uncultured Lachnospiraceae bacterium | reverse complement strand
TAGGATAACTGTTGATTATCCTTTACTTAAATAATATAATTTCTCTATTTTCAAATAGCATAAAATGCTACATAAAGCAACCGAAAATGCAAAAGTGTGCGATTTTTCTGCAAAATTGTCGAAAACTCTGAAAAATCTGTCCTTTTCAATCGACCTTTGTAGGTATCTTCCGTATAATGGTGTTATCATTTTACGGAGGATTTTTTATGTTTAATTTAATCGAAGAAAAAGACAAATATTTAACTGTTTGCAAGTCGTTGAAGGGATTAAGCAACTTAACTCTCAAGGCTTACCAAATTGATTTAAAACAGTTTTGCGACTTTATGCGTGGGCGTGATTGTTTTGATAAGAACGAGATCAATTCATATATCAATATGCTTCACAGCCTGTACAAGCCCAAAAGTGCCAAACGCAAGATTGCCTGTATCAAAGCCTTTTATCGGTATATGGAAATCGAAGATATTATTGCTTTCAATCCGTTTCACAAAATCATTATCAAATACAAAGAGCCTATCAAACTTCCACGCACAATACCACTGAACTGTATTCAAGATATGCTAGCTTACACCTACAAACAACATTTTATCGCCTGTACTAAGTATCAAAAAGAAGTAGCGTTACGCAATATTGTTGTACTTGAATTGCTGTTTTCCACCGGTATGAGAGTTTCTGAGATATCGAATTTAAAAATCTCTGCCATCAACTTCGGAGATAATACAATCTGCATATTCGGTAAAGGCTCAAAAGAACGCATTATGTGTATTAACGATAATTTGAGCAAGACGATAAGCAATTACCTAACCGTACGTTCTCGTAAAACGGATTACCTATTGGTAAACAGGTTAGGCAACCGCTTATCTGAGCAGTCCATACGATATATGGTGAATGATTATGCAAATGCTGTTGGCGCACCATTGCACATTACGCCGCATATGTTCAGACATACTTTCGCAACCGAGCTTCACAATGAAGATGTTGATATACGGTACATTCAGCAGTTCCTCGGACATAGCTCCATAGCTACTACGCAGATATACACGCACATCAGCACAAGCAAAACACGTGAGATTTTGGCGTCAAAGCATCCGAGAAACAGGATGAAGTTTACTTTATAAAAAGCTTTTTAACCCTTCATATATATACAACAGTTTAAAAAGACAAAATGCGACAAGAAATTTAAATCACAATTTTTATGTATCAAAATTTATATATCACAATAGTTGCAAATTCAACATTTTGCGACAATTGCAGCGTCTGAGAGGATAAATGCAGAAAAATATATAAGCAGGAGGTTTTTATGCCATATATTAATTTTACAGATGAGCAGAAAGAGAAAGCTCGCCAAACGAATCTTGTATATCTACTGAAATCACAGGGCGAAACCGTGAAACGCTCAGGTTCTGAATATGAGTGGAAAGATGGTTTGCAGAAGGTCACCATTAGAGGCAACCTATGGTTTCATCAGTATGAACGAGTTGGCGGTGATGCCATTGATTTTGTCCGCAGATTTTATAACAAATCTTATGTGGAGGCAATGGAATATCTGCTCAGTGGCAGTGACGGTACACTCATAACTTCTACGCCCATTGTGAAAGAACAGAAACCTTTTAAACTGCCGCCACGTAATGATAATATGCGGCGAACTTTTGCATATTTGCTGAACCGCCGCGGAATCGACAAAGAGGTGCTATACGCTTTTGTGCATCGAAATATGATTTACGAGTCGGCAAAATACCACAATGCCGTGTTTGTCGGTTTTGATAAGGATGGTATCCCACGCCATGCCGGTATGCGTGGAACCGGCTCAAAAAGCACCTACAAAGGAAATGTCCCAAACAGTCAGCCTGAATACAGCTTTCACTGGCACGGGCAGGCTGAGCCTGCACTCAATTCGCATACCAATGATGTAAAGAATTTTGAGTATAGCTGCCTGCGACCGAGTAATCGATTGTATCTATTTGAAGCGCCTATTGATATGTTAAGTTTCATATCAATGCACAAAACGAATTGGAAAAATCACAGTTATGCGGCATCCTGTTCCGTTTCGGACAGGGTGCTTTTTCAATGTCTAAAGGATAATCCTAATATTGAAAAGGTATATATTTGCTTTGACAATGACGAACCCGGTCAAGCAGCGGCAAATCGTATAATCACCAAACTTTCCAAAATGAAAACGCAATCAGAAATCCTCATCCCAATCCATAAGGATTGGAACGAGGATTTATTATTTTTAAACGAACAATCAGAGAAAGAGGGTGAAGAACCATGTCAAACATTGTTACTTTAATATTGATTGCTACCGTGATGTTTTGTGTTCTCGGCGGTATAACTTTGCTTACCCGCATTTACAATTTGAACAATATAAAATCCAAAACAGTCGGTGACGGTCAGCACGGCACTGCACGGTGGGCAACTAAATCGGAAATACGAAAAACCTATGAGCATATCCCATTTACTCCTGAAAAGTGGCGTAAACAGGCAATGGAAAATAAAACGCCGACATATACTCGGGTCCTTAAAAAGAATCTATTCAAAAGGAATGGTAGCAGAATTACCCAAGAACCTCTGCCGCAGGGCATTGTTGTAGGCTGTGTAGGTGGTAAACATAATACCACAGCTATGATTGACACAGGTGATGTTCATATTTTAATGATTGGTGCGGCGGGCGTAGGAAAAACAGCCTATTGGCTCTATCCCTGCATTGAGTATGCCTGTGCATCGGGGATGTCTTTCCTCTCAACCGATACAAAAGGCGATGTCATGCGAAATTATGGCAACATCGTCAAGCAATACGGCTACAATGTTTCGGTTATTGATTTGAGAAACCCCACTCGCTCTAATGGAAATAACCTCTTGCACCTTGTCAACAAGTATATGGATTTGTATCAGCAAGAGAACGAGCTCATCTACAAAGCAAAGGCAGAGAAGTACGCAAAGATTATCTCTAAGACCATCATTCTGTCGGGAATGGATTCTGCATCTTTCGGACAAAACGCATATTTCTATGATGCCGCTGAGGGTTTACTCACTGCTACCATTCTGTTGGTTGCAGAATTTTGTAAACCACAGAAACGTCACATTGTGTCCGTGTTTAAGATTATTCAAGAACTGCTTGCTCCATCGCAGAAAAAAGGGAAGAATCAGTTCCAGCAGCTTATGGAAATGCTTCCAAACGACCATAAGGCAAAATGGTTTGCAGGTGCGGCTTTGAATACTGCCGAGCAGAGTATGGCAAGTGTTATGAGTACAGCATTATCAAGGCTTAATGCCTTTCTCGATTCGGAGTTGGAACAGCTTTTGTGTTTTGATACAGAGATAGATGCTGAAAAATTCTGCAACGAAAAATCCGCAATATTTGTAATTATGCCCGAAGAAAACCCAAACACCTTTTTTATGATTTCGCTTATCATTCAACAGCTATACAGAGAAATCCTTGCAGTTGCAGACGAAAACGGCGGGAAACTGAAAAATCGCTGCGTGTTCTTCTGTGATGAATTCGGGACTTTGCCGAAAATAGAATCCGCCGAAATGATGTTCTCCGCCTCACGTTCGAGGCGATTGCAGATTGTTCCGATTATTCAGTCCTTTTCACAGCTCGATAAGAATTACGGCAAGGAAGGTGCAGAAATCATTGTAGACAACACGCAAATCACACTGTTCGGCGGTTTCGCACCCAACAGTTCATCAGCAGAGGTGCTCTCCAAAGCGTTAGGCAGCAGAACGGTGATGTCAGGCTCGGTATCAAGGTGCAAAAACGATCCCTCTCAGTCCTTGCAAATGATTGAACGGCCGCTTATGACTCCCGATGAGCTAAAATCCATGCCGAAAGGACAATTCGTTGTGATGAAAACAGGCGTTCATCCGATGCGTGTGAAGCTAAAACTTTTCTACAAATGGGGTATTAAGTTTAATGAGAATAAGCCGTATACAGTAGTCGATAACGGAAACCGTGAAGTAAAGTATGCCGAAAAGAAAGAGATTATGGGCGGTATCGTTCAAAAATACCATCCCGAATGGCTGATAGAGGACGCTGCAAACGGCGAAGGTACCGGCGGTGAAAATTCGGCAGAGAGCCAAAGTCATGAGCCACAGCGAACGCCGCAAAAAAAAACGGCAGGCAAGAAAAATGGTGGCAATGGAATGAAACCCGTACCGCCGAACCGAAGACAATCTTCGCCAGGTCGACTGAAACAGGAGGTGAAAGAAAATGAGCAGACTTGATTTTTTATACCGTATGGATTTACCGCACCGTGCAATTTCTGTCTACATTTATCTTTACGATAGAGCTAACAAAGACGGCGAATGCTGGCCTGCAATTCCGACAATAGCAAAAGAATTAAAGCTCTCCCAATCGACCGTCAGGAGAGCTTTAAAAGATTTAAAAAAAGCAGGACTTATAACAACTGAACAGCGATACCGAGAGAAAGGTGGTAAGAGCAGTTTGCTTTACAAAATACGGAAAAGATAAATACAGCAAAAAGAAAACACCCACCGCCAAGGGAGCAATATGCTCTCTCGGTGGCAGGTACCACCTGTCATGATGGTAGGTGAAAGTTAACTACCCACTTGAAAATATATTACAACAGAAAAGAATATATAAAGGTATTATGTGATTTCATAGAATATAAATTCAACAGCGTTGTTTTTCTGCTTGTTCACTTTAATTTTTTCTTTGTTTGATATTAATAAATGAAACTAGCAAAATGTGTTAATGAAAACACACTTTACTCGTTTTTAGTTTAGCACTTTAGTTGATTTTTCTTAACGAGATGGAAGTTGCTTAAAACATAATTTTCTTTCTGTTGATAATTACTTGGACAAACTATTTTTGCGGATAGGGTAGAGGTCTGTTAACGAATTTTGACATAATCTTTAATCAAGACATAAAACCGATCCCTGATTTTACCATATAATTCTGTCTTTTTCATTAATATCATAATTTTTAACATTAAATTTAGCTTTGTTAGCAACATTACTTTAATATCATATCGTTTTTGAGTGCAATAAAAGCGACGATGAGGGCTACGAAAGTGACAATGCCGGAAAAGACTGAAATTATATAATTCTTATCTTTTTCATTTTCGATTTCGGTGGCTGAACCCCAGATGATGAGAGAATAAATTAAAAGAGCTATTCCTATCAGAATGGTTG
>CALZHV010000156.1 GCA_945787485.1 uncultured Lachnospiraceae bacterium | reverse complement strand
TTCTTCAGCAGGCTGCACAGTCTATGCTTGCACAGGCAAATCAGTCTACTCAGGGAGTTCTTTCATTACTTCAGGGCTAGTAATTAGGGAAAAGATAAAAGCATACAAATAAAAAGCTGACTTTTGTAAGTCAGCTTTTTTTACTTTATATATAGACTACATAATACGTAAGGAGGGGATGGAAAATGGAATTTCCAAGTTCTTTTTTTGAAGATGAAGTTCGTGAGGGCTTTTATATATCAGGAATTGTAAAACGCGGATGGGCTGCACAGATGGAAGTTTTAGAAGAAGTTGCAAAGGTGTGCAAGAAGCATAATATAAAATGGTTTGCAGACTGTGGTACATTGCTTGGAGCAGTAAGACATGGTGGATATGTTCCTTGGGATGATGACCTTGATATATGCATGCTTAGACCTGATTATATGAAATTTATGGCTGTTGCCCAAAAAGAGCTTCCGGAATCATATGTTTTATTACATGTTTACAACGAAGGAAATGATTATTATGAACATATGATGCGTGTTGCTACAGGAAGGTCATTATGTTTTGACAAAGAGTATCTTGATAAATATCATGAATGTCCGTATGCAACAGGAATAGATATTTTCCCACTCGATTATGTTGCTGACAATGAAGAAGAGGAAGATGAAAGAAAGCTTTTGTTGAAACTTATGCTCGCACTTGAGGATAATCTTGCAGAGGACAACAGCAATGTAAGTCAATACGAAGATGCAATTAAGCAGATTGAGGAAATATGTAACGTAAAATTTGACAGAAGTAAAAATATGAAGGAACAGGCTTTTCGATTTTCGGATGAAATATTTGCTTTATATAGCGATATAGGCGGAAAGCATGTTGCTTTAATGCCGTATTGGATAAATTTTGATAATCATTTATATCCGGCAGAATATTTTGATAAATCCATTATGATGCCTTTTGAGTTGATGGAGATACCTGTACCAAGAGCCTATGACGGAGTGCTGAAAATAGAGTACGGTGATTACATGAAGGTATATAAAGGGGGCGGAGTACATGAATATCCTTGTTATGAAAAACAGGAAAAGCATCTGATAAAAATAGCACCGGACTATCCTTTTAAATATAAATTTGACGAAAAGGATTTGCTTAACGAGGAGAGAAAAAACAACACAAGACCAAGAAAGAGCATAATTGAGATGTTAAATCTTATGTCTGAGGCGCATGAAGCTGTCATTGCAACGATAATCTTAAAACAATATGAGCAGACGTCACAATTGCTTATTGCATGTCAGAATACGGCAATACAAATCGGAACGTTAATAGAAAATGTATATGGTGACAATACTGATACAATAAAAATTTTAGAAGAATATTGTGAAATAATATTTCAGATTAGCCAGCTTTTGGAAGAAGCTCAGAATACAGGGGAGATGGGCCTTTCCGCAAATGATATTGCAGGATATTTAAAAGAGATTTTTGTCGCAATCAACGAAAGCATCGAACAAAATATTCCGGACAAAAGGGAGATATTGTTTATTACTGTCCGTGCAAATGAATGGAATGCAATAGAAGGAGAATGGCAAAAAGCAATTGCGGATGAAAAAAATGATGTATATGTAATGCCGGTGCCTTATTTTGAAAGAACTGCGCTAGGTTCACCCGGCAAAGAGCATTATGAAAGAGATATGTTTCCTGAATATGTCGAGACGATAGATTATAAGGAATATAATTTGGAGCTTCGTCATCCCGATATAATTTATATTCAGGAACCGTACGATCAATGTAATTATACAACAAGTATTCTTCCGACATATTATTCCAAGAATTTAAAAGCACATACGGAAAAATTGATATACATTCCTTGGTTTACCGTAGATGAGATATCGGAGGGTGGAGAAAAAGCTCGCAAGGTAATGCAGTATTATTGCACTGTTCCGGGACTTGTTCACGCAGATGTTGTTGTAGTTCAGTCAGAACAGACAAAGGAGGATTATATAAAATGTTTGTGTGAATTTGCAGGTGAACATACAAAGTCTGTATGGGAAGAAAAAATAGTAGTTGACAGCATTGACAACAAAGAATTAAAAAAGATTAACACACGAAGACTCGGTAAGGAAGCAGCATTTAGTGAATTGCCTGATGAGTGGAAAGAGTTAATCAAGAAGGCTGATGGCGGATTCAAGAAAATCATTTTGTATAACACGACGGTTGCAGCGTTTACCCAGTATGGTGAGGCAGTATTTGACAAGGCAGAAAGATCCTTTGAAATATTTAAGGAATATCGTGATGACATTGTAGTAATTTGGAAAACTCATCCTATGCTAAGGAGTCTTGCGGCAAACACAAATTCAAGACTCGTACATAAATATGACAGGATAGTACGACAGTTTAAGGAATCAAAAATCGGCATTTTTGACACGGAGAAGAGAGCGGATGAGCTTATACCGTTATGTGACGCTTATTATGGTGATGCTGATGTAATAGCACACAAGTGTAATGTGACAGGAGTTCCGGTTATGTTGCAAAATGTAGAACTATAGTTTAAATCGGGCAGGATATTTCTGCCCGGTTTTATATATCGGGGAAACGATATTTTTTTAAATGAAACAATAATCAAAATAATAATTAAAATAATAGACAAAACAATAGTAAAAAAATAATCAAAATAAAAATCTGTTTCCCTGTAGTTCTTGAAAAATAAAGGGAAAAGATATATTATATAATCAGTTTATTCTGTCAATAAAGGAGGAAAAATATGTTCGCAAAACGTGTTGTTGCAATGGCTGCGGCGGTGACTATGCTGTTAACTACAGGTACAATGATTAATAGTACGCAAAGTATGGCGGCTTGTATAGATGGTAGTGAGATAATTGAAGATACTACAGAAGAATTAACTGAAGAAACTACGGAGGAGACAACCGAGGAGACTACAGAAGAAACAACAGAGGAAACAACCGAAGAAATCACGGAGGAGACTACAGAAGAAACAACAGAGGAAACAACCGAAGAAACTACTGAAGAAGCTTCAGAAGATGATGAAGACACTGATATTGATGAGAAAGATATAACAGATATTTCGGATTTTTATGATTTAGGTGAAAGATTTGGTGATTATGATGCTGCTTACGGCGAATATGGCGCAGATGAAGCAGTATCATATCCTACAAAATATGATTCACGTACAAAAGGATATGTGACATCTGTTAAAAACCAGGGAAAGTACAATACAAGCTGGGCATTTTCAACACTAGGTGCGGTAGAATCGTCTTTGCTTGCCAATAAGCAGTCAAAAGGACCGAACCTTTCGGAATTTCATTTGGCATATTTTACATATCATACAGTAAAGGACCCGCTTAATTTGATATCAGGCGATTGCAATCAACTTTCAAGCACTAACAGCTTTGCAAAGATAGGCGGAAATAACTATGATGGAATGTTTTCTCTTGCAGCATGGAAGGGCGCTGCAAATGAGGTTAATGCGCAATATTCCAAAATGACAAAGTCTTCAGTGCTTAGTAACAGCCTTGCGTTTCAGGATTCATTCCATATTCAGAATGCAGATATTGTAGCGGTGAAGAATAAAACTGAAATCAAGAAGCTTATTATGCAATATGGTGCAGTTGCCAGTGCGGTTGCATTTGATTCGGATTATTATGATTCTCTTACAAAATCATATTATCAGAATAAATATTCATTTTGTAACAATGCTGTGGATATAATAGGATGGGATGACAGCTTTTCAGTAGATAATTTCAGTTCTAAGGCTAAGCCGTCTAAGCCGGGTGCATGGCTTGTGAAAAACTGCTGGGGAAGCTACATGGACTATGTGTGGGTTTCATATTATGACACATCTATTATAAATGCTGATGCCATAGCGTATGGTGTTAAATCTAAGACAAACTATGATTATATATATCAGTACGACGGTACAACAAATACCGGATACAGTCTGATAAACAATAATGACAGTGTTGCAAATGTATTTACGGTTGCAGGAAAGTCAAAGCAGTCGCTTAGTGCCGTATCAATTGCAATTGCAGATGACAATGTTCATTACAGTCTTCAGATTTACAAAAATCCAAAAACAACTGATCCGACAAGCGGAACTGCTCTTTATACAAATCCGAGAGTGGGTACGTTCAAATATGCCGGATATCACACAGTTGTCCTTGATAAAGAGCTTTTATTTAAGGAGGGAGATAGATTTGCCGTTGTATTCACATTAGTAGATATGAATGAGAATGATTCTACCGTTAAAGTATTCTGTGATAACAGTGAATCTGTATTGACAGACAATGGAAGAATTACATATGTTAATTCAACTAAAGCAGGACAGTCATTTATAATCAATACAAAGGCAAAAACAGTAACCGACCTCAATTCAAGCAAATCAAGTGTAAGAATAAAGGCATTTACACGAGACTATACGATATACAGCATTGATAAGGCTAAGATTACCGTCAGATCAATTGCTTACACCGGCAAGGAAGTAAAACCGGCTGTAACAGTTGTAGCAAACGGAAAGACTCTTGTTAAAAATTCCGATTACAAGGTTTCATATACAAACAATATTGAAATTGGTAAAGGTGTAGCTGTAATAACCGGTCTCGGTAAATACTATGGCTCCAAGAAGGTACAATTTGATATTGTAAAGGGTATGACAAAATATAATGGTATTGATTATAAAGATGTTTATGATTATGCATATTATATTAACCGATATCCGGATGTAGTTAAAAAATGCGGATACAGCTCACAAAAAGTGTTGCAACATTTTGTTGAAACAGGTATGAAGCTTGGACGACAGGGAATAGAAGACTTTAATCCAAAGTATTATGCCTACAGATATTCATCAATTAGAGATGCATACAAAAACAATTATGAAAAATACTATCTGCATTACATTAAGACCGGAAAGGCAGCAGGCAAAAAGGGAACTTACATAAAAAATATGCAGAATTATACAACTGAGTATAACGGAATGGATTATACAAATGTATATAATTATAATTATTTTATTGCTAAATATCCTGATGTTGCCAAGAAGTATGGTGTTGATGATGAGGCTACATTAAAGTTTTTCGTTGAAACAGGAATGGGACTTGGCTATCAGGCTTCAGAAGAATTTAACGTAAATGCTTACAAGGCAAGATATCCAAAGCTTGCTGAACAGGTTCCGTATCATGATATTTTCAGGGACTTTGAT
>CALZHV010000155.1 GCA_945787485.1 uncultured Lachnospiraceae bacterium | reverse complement strand
CGGGGAGACTCCCCGCCATTTTTTATGCGGTGATTATATGAGAGAATTAAGTATATTTGTCGATGAATCGGGTGATTTTGGGCCGTATAGCAGTCATTCGCCATATTACCTTTTTACTTTGCTTTTTCACGACCAAGAAAATTCAATAAATACCGAAGTCGCCTATCTTGACAGAAAAGTACAGGAGCACGGATTTGATATTCATGCTATTCATACAGGCCCTATCATACGAAACGAAGAGTATTATAAAAATTTTTCTCCGAACGATAGGAAAAGATTGTTCAATGATTTATTATTGTTCACAAGACATGTAAATATAAAGTATCATATTGTGAGCGTTGACAAAAAGCAAGCACCTGGAAGTAAGCAATTAGTAGATATGCTTTCAAAACAATTGGTTTTGTTTTTACGTGATAACTTGGAATATTTTATGTCGTTTGATAAGATTATCGTTTATTATGATTATGGGCAAAGTGAAATCACAACAATATTAACCTCTGTATTTAATTCAATGTTTGTTGATGTTGATTTTAGACATGTGCAACCATATGAATATAAACTGTTTCAGGTTGCAGATATGATATGTACTTTGGAACTTTCAAAGCTGAATTTTGATAATAATAAGATATCAAAATCAGAAGAAAACTTTTACGAAAGTCATAGAAAATTTAAGGATTACTATTATAAAACAATAAAGAAAAAGAAAATATAAATCACGGGGCGAGTTCAATACTCGCCTTATTTTTTTTGCAAAGGAGTGGTAAGTATGAGTGCAGAAGTTGCTGCCGTAAAGGCAGTAGCCGCAGTTGCGTCAGATAAACGAGGGCGAACTGCAATAGCAACAATTATATGTTCGGTTATCATGCTGTTCCTTATGCCTTTGATTGTATATATGGGTGTTATTTCAAATATGAGTGAAATTGAAATAGATACGGCCCAGACACAGGAAAACATAGTGCAGAATATGTCGGCAGAAGAAAAAGCAAAGCTGGAACATCTTGAATCTGTAATGATAAATATAAGCAATGAATTTCAAAAAAGAGAATTGGATAACCTCACAGTCAAAAAGGCACAGGCGTTATATGTCTGTGCCTTTTATGATGTAGATAAATCCGACTCTGATTTTATCTCAAAATATGCAGACAGCTTTGAGCAATCGGAAACAGACGATGATTTGAGAAATGCCGTTTTTTCTGCCTTTGGTGTTCAGATAGACGCCGATGAGTTCAATAATCTAATGAGCGTTATTAAAAATACGGTTATTGATATTGATTTATCAGGAACGGATAAAAACAATCTTGATTTAGTCAAATGGGCAGAATTTGCCTATGACAACCATTGGGGATATGTATGGGGTTCTCATGGTCAGGTGCTTACGGAAAAAGAATTGAACAGACTAAAGAACGTATTCGGCTCCCATGTTACAGATAAAGAAGATTACATCCGTTCTCATTGGCTATGCAAAAGAACATCCGACTGTGTAGGACTCATCAAAGGTTACGGTTGGTATGATGACGACAGCGGTACAATCAAATACGGAACAAACGGAATGCAGGATGTTACGGCAGACGGAATGTTTTCTGCAGCAACAGAAAAAGGAACAATTAATACTATGCCGGATATCCCCGGTCTTGCCGTATGGCATAAGGGACATATAGGCGTGTATATTGGCAACGGCTATGTAATTCATGCAGCCAACACCTATGACGGAGTAATCAAAACCCCGATAACCTCAAGCGGTTGGACTCACTGGCTTAAAGTTCCATATATAAATTATGTTGAAGAACAGGAGTGAAAAATAAATGACTGATATTTCAAAAGAAAGGCAAAACGAGATACTCGAAAAAGCACTCGATTGGTTTGCAGAACACTTTGAATCCAAAGAATTGTTAGATATACTGCATAAGCATCTTGATATGACCGATTTAGAAATCGACTTTTTCGGTTTTGATTTGCCGAGTGTTGAAAACACAGAACAAATATCCTTAATTCATCTTCACGAAAGAGATGACGATTGCTATTTCTATACAAATAAACCTATAGGCTTATTCCGAGCCGCCTGTATTTATCAATATAATATGAGCAGTAACATTGACCGACTGACTCTTGATAGCTTTATAAGTGAATTCGGAGAGGCTGACCTTATAAATGAAACTGCATTTTCAATTATGAGTAAAAGCATTTCATTAAGTGAAAAGATTGCGAATGTAATGGAATTTGATTTTGAAAACAATCAATTCAATATGTGCGACAGAGGAAACTGCAAATGGAATAGCTTTCATTTGTGCGATATAGGAGAAGCAATAGACGAGGCTACCTTTAATGATAAGTTGAGTTTGTCAGAACAACACAAAATCTTTATTGAACAATTGAAAGGCAAGGAAATCATTGAACCCATTTCATCAGATGAAAGTCAGATAATGAGTATGTAAGAAAGAGGTGATATTTTGAACTTAAACACAAGGCTTCATTGCAAAGACGAAGAAGTCAAGGCAGAGAAATGTATTGTCGAAAAGGTCATCGAACTTGACGATAAAGAATATGAATCCCTTTGTGAAGACTTAATGGCTTACAGAGATTTCATAACAGAAAACAAAGAATCGATGTATGTTGATACAGACGAAGTTGTTCATTGTATTCTTGCTCTTGGAGAGAACTACGATGACGGTATTCTCATTAACAGCGAGGGATATGATTACGCAAGATACTACTCTGTTATTCCAAATGCAAGGCAACTTGTTGTGCTGGACAGATATCCTTCAATGAAAAATTTTATGGAAAGAATGTCGGAGGTTGTTGAAGATATACTCTCAAAAGCAGTTGCCGAATCAAATGAAGATAACAGAGAATATACAGTTGAGATTGATAAATACAATAAACCCGGAGAGCCTGTTGTTAATCCAGCCTTGCTTGATGATATGCTTACAGACAGCAGAGTGGTTGAGGATACAATCCTGTACGATGACAGTATTGAATTGCGTTTGACTGAACAGGCGGCTAACACTCAATACCAAAAATATTATGATGCAAACAATTTAACCGAAATTGAAATAATATGTGCTAAACATGCGTTATGGCTTTATGATGAATCCGGCGGAGAACGGGCTGACTTTTCAAATTGCCTTCTTGAAAATGTTGATTTATCAAATCGCAATTTATGCGTTGCCGTTTTTAACGATGCAGCTTTTATTAATTGCAATCTCGATGATGCTTCTATGTGTGGTACAAGTTTTGAAAACACTAAATTCACCAGATGCAGTATGAAACATTTAACAGCTGAGGAAGCTGACTTTAAAGATTCTAATTTTTACAACTGTGATTTGAAAGGTGCATATTTTACACACAGCAATTTTACAAAAGCAAAAATGGCCGATTGTAATTTTCACGATACAAGTTTTACGAAATGTTGCATTGAATCATCGATTTTTACAAACTGCAATCTCAAAATAGCTGACTTGTCAAATGTAAGCTATTTTGAATCAGACTGGTTGAGTGAACATAGTGAAGATGAAAGTCCCGCTCAAAGTATGTGAGGTGATAATTAATGAAAAAGATATCAGTTACTGTTCAGTACGATGAAGAAAAGCTAAACACTCTAAAACTTTTTCTTGAAAAGAAAAATGTAAATATCAATGACGAGATTGTAAAACATATCGACAGTCTCTACACAAAAAATGTTCCTGCCGCAGTTCGTGATTTTTTTGAAATGAAATCAGGAGCAGAGAAACCATCTTCAAACTCCAAACCAAAACCGAAGGCAAAGGATACTCCTGCCAATGAACAAAAGCTAATAAAAAATTAGCACCTGTCGAGCCGCTGTTCGCCGGAATTGAGTAAATTCACTCAAAATCGGGAAAGTATCCCAACAAGAAATTAAAAGCAAAAAATCGAGGAATTCAGGAAGAAAAACGGTCATAATCCCTTCCTCGATTCTCAAGCAGGATAAAGGCTTGATGCCGCTTAAGACGGCACCAAGCCGAAAAACACCGCACGGCAACGCCGAGCGGACTTTTTAGTTTGGCATCAAAACGCAGTTTTAGATAAAACATTTTATATCAAAAAGTTAAAGATTTTAATGCTATATTAATTTAAACTCTGCAAAAATAGGAGATATTTCCGAATTATTTTTGATACCAAAAAGCAACATCAAAAAAGGAGCTGATTAAATTATGTCGGAAGAAGAAATGAAACGAGTATCGTTATATTGTCCAAAAGAAATCATTGCATTATGCGACAGTGATTTGAATCTTGCCGGAGTGAAAAGCAGAAACCAATTTATAATAGATGCAATTAAACTTTATGATTGCTATCTACATAAGGATATAAATACTGATTTGCTTACTCCTGCATTTGAAACCGTTATTGATTCAAGGCTTGACTTAACGGAGTACCGTTTATCTCAAACGATTTTCAAACTTGCTGTTGAAATGGCTTGCACTATGAATGTTTTCGCCGGAGCCTTTAAGATTGAACCCGAAAAGGTGCGAAACATGAAGCACAGAGTTATCAACGAGGTAAAGTCTCTCAACGGTGCAATTGATTTTGAAAGTATAGTCAAATATCAAAACGGTGAGTTGTAATGGCAAAGATTATTTTATATAGTCCATATTACAAAGGCAGCGAAAACAATATGGGCGGATACGCAGGATACCTTGCAACAAGAGAAGGAGTAGTTGTTCCGAGAAATGAAAATCTAAATCGTCCTGCAACAACAAAGCAAAAGAATTTAATTAAGAAAATGATGAAAGACTTTCCTAAATGCACGGAACTCCTTGAATACAAAGACTATATTTCAAAACCCACAATTGAAAACGCAAGTGAATTTATCACGAGAGTTCTTGAATCGAATGTGCAGACAGAAGGTCTCGGAAACTATATTCAATATATGGCTACAAGACCCGGTGCCGAAAAGGTTGCCAAGTACGGTTTATTTTCTGATAACGGAACACCATTGGTTTTGTCAAAGGTTGAAAAAGAACTCAATGAGTATGATGGAAATGTGTGGACACATATTATTTCACTTCGCAGAGAAGATGCGGCTCGTCTTGGATTTGATAATGTTAAAGCATGGCAAGATTTATTATCAGCAAAGCGTAACGAGATTGCAAAAAACATGAAAATCAATCCCAAGAACTTCAAATGGTATGCAGCCTTCCACAACGAAGGTCATCATCCTCATGTCCATATGATTGC
>CALZHV010000154.1 GCA_945787485.1 uncultured Lachnospiraceae bacterium | reverse complement strand
TAATAAATCGTTCAAAACGTCCTGTGATAAATGCCGGCAGTGCAATCAGAACATCAAACGCAAAACCGATATTTGATATATTGGTTAAAAGATTGGGTATTCCGGTTGTAACAGGTTGGAACAGTATAGATTTAATTGCAACCGATAACCCGTATTATGTTGGACGGGCAGGAATAATGGGTGACAGAGCAGGAAATTTTGCAATTCAAAATAGCGATTTGATTTTGTCCCTCGGCAGTAGGCTCAGTATTCGCCAAGTGGGTTATAATTTTGAAAGTTGGGCAAGAGAGGCGTTTGTAATTGATGTCGACATTGATGAAAGTGAACTGAAAAAGCCTACTATTCATGTCGATTTGCCAATTTGCTGTGATGTAAAGACCGTTATTGAAAAACTGAACTCAAAACTAAAAAATATGTTAATTGAGAGCAAGGAAGAATGGGTTTTACAGTGTCTGAAATGGAAAAGAAATTATCCTGTTACACAGAAAAAACATTATGACAGTAAGCAGGTAAATGTTTATGCATTTATTGATACATTAAGTAAGAATTTAAGTAGCGATAGTCTTACGGTTGTTGGTAACGGATCAGCTTGTGTTGTTGGCAGCCAAAGCTATGTTATTAAAGAAAAGAGCAAATTTATTATCAATTCTGCGGTAGCTTCAATGGGATACGATCTGCCCGCAGCTGTTGGAGCTTGTTTTGCAAACGGCAAAAAGGATGTTGTTTGCGTTACCGGTGACGGAAGCATTCAGATGAATCTGCAAGAATTACAAACAATAATTCATCACAAATTGCCGATTAAAATTTTTATAATAAACAATGGCGGCTATCACTCTATTCGTCAAACGCAAAACAATCTTTTTGCGGGCAGACTTGTCGGCATCGGTAACGATAGTGGTGATTTAAGCTTTCCAAGTATGGAAAAAATAGCTTTTGCATATGGATTTCCATATTTTAAAATTACTGAAACAAAAGACCTCGATTCAAAAATAAAACAAGTTTTGAGCTCCGAAGGGAATTCGATTACAGAAGTGTTTGTTACAATTGAGCAAAACTTTGAGCCGAAAAGTTCAAGCAAAATCGGTGATGACGGCAAAATATATTCACCGCCTATTGAAGATATGTTCCCTTTTTTACCCCCTGACGAATTGAAAGACAATATGATAATTCCCCTTTGGGAAAAATAAAATGGGGTTGTAAAAAAAGTGGCTGTAAAAAACTTTCGTTTTTTACAGCCACTTTTTGCATGTGTTTTCATTTTGCTGTTGCAGTTTAACGGGTGGATGATTATTTAAACAAGCTAAACCCAACAGGAACAACATATAAAATCAAGTATGCAGACAAGCAAATGATTTTAAACAAAACAAACGATATTGTTTCAATAAACTTTGGTATTTGCTTGATTTTTTTATCAATTATCAACAACGCTGTTCCAACTATTATGCTCAAAAGAGTGAAAGCAATTGTTTTAATCAAAGGAGTATAGGAATATCTTAACTTGATTTGCGACTCGCCGCTTTTAACATTTACTCCCAAAAAATTGCCCAAAACACAAACAGGCGAAACCTTTTCACCATTAACGGTGATATTCCAATTATTACTGTAAGACAATGGAATAAACGCTATTCCTTCGCGGTTTGACTTTATTGTAATATCTGCCCCGTTTTCGTTTGTTGTATAGTTTTTGTCAGTGCTGTATGATTCGTAAAGAGAAACAAGCTTTTTTGTATCCATTCCATAAAGTGCAAAATTTGTGTTTTTTTCAATTTTTGATAAATACGCAATTTCAACATCACAATCAATAAAAGTGCCTAAGAATAATACATTGTTGTTAGAACTGGTGGGATACTGATTGCCTATTCCCGATGTGTTTTGCTCAACTATGTTATAAATTGGTGTGGTTCTGTCGTTAACCGATAGTTTTAGAATGTTATAATCCTCATTATAAGCCGAAATATATATTGATTTCTGACCGTCAATATGTGCCCTAATTTTAGTAAACATCAAATTTTCCGGGCTGAAGCTCACTTCATCGTCACAAAGATATTCATTTGCATTCACAATCGAGATTTCTTTGTTTGAAATATTAATTTCATCAAATAAATTTCCGTTATCGCCACTAATTGCTTTATAAATCTTATTTTGATACGAAAAAACATTGTCAAATTTGATATCGCAAATCGAAGCATCTGCCACAACCCCCACCGGCAGCACAAGTTTGTTTGAGTAATAATTTATTCCGTTATTTGAAGTGTTCACTTTTTCATAATACTCTTTTTCTAAATCACATTTTGAAACACTATCGGTAATTCTTAAAAGAGCCTTTGAGAACTCAGTTCCTCCAATATCAAGAGTACGCGTATAAACTGTTGAAAAGCCTAAATACTCGAACGATTGCATTTGATTTTGACTTAAAGAGTGTGTCCAGTTGGAAATAGAGGAAACATCTGAAATATATGGATAATTAGTAAGAAGTGACACATCAGGATTATTTACTCTCTCCAAAAAGTCATTATCTGTAATATTTTCATTTACATCATCGCAATCGGAATAATAAGAACGGTAATCGGACACTCTGTCAAAATCACCGGAATGACCAATCAATATATATGAGTTAGCAGCAATAAATCCAACTATAACAACCGTCAAAACGGTATTTTTAAAACGCTTGTATTTCATTAAAAGTAAAATGAAAACAGGTAAAACCAACGCACAAGAAAACATGGTATAAGGAAATGTAAGAGATAGCTGTGCCGGAGTAAATGACAATACATCAAATTTGTAAAACTCCGAATAAAAGATTTTTCCATACTGAACTAACAGTATTACTGAAAAAACAGCAAAGATCGGGACCAAAAGATTAAACAAGTCTCGTTTAAAGCATAGTCCTTGCCTAAATTTTTCGTTAGAAAAGCAAAAAGCGACTGCAAGTGCTGCAAAAAATCCTACCATATATCCGTTTCTGTATGGAAACATTACATGAGAACCTAAATGCCAAAAAAGGTCGGTTGCCATACAAAAACGTTGTATAAGTAAAATCATCATTGTAATTCCGAAAAAAGAAGAATACTTCCTAAGCTCTTTATTTTTTATTGATTTAATAACAAGCCAAATAATCGAAGCCGCCGCAATTTCTGTTCCAAGAAACATCAAAGCGGAGCATAGGTCCGTATTGCTTTCAGAATTAAGTATTCTGAGAACACTTTGAGCAAACGGCACAGTCTCCGGATTAGTAGTCTTTCCGGCCTCTATACCCATATTAAATCTTGCGCCGTTCAAAACTCCCATAGCGAAACCATATATATGATATGCCGATGCCAAAAGCGAGACGCCTGTTCCGATTCCAAGTGAAAGAACATCTTTTTTTCGGTTTTCTTTTTTCTCAACAATAAAAATATAAAGCCCGCCGAAAACAATAAGTGAAATCACTACAAAAAACGCCATATATGTATTAAATATAAGCAAATATGACAGTGAAACAACATAAGGCACTTTGCTCTTTCCCTTAAACATATTGAGTGCAAAAAGAACAATCAGCGGATAAATTGCAACTGCATCAAGCCAATCAATATTGGTAAAATATTGCATATTGTAGCCGCAAAATGTATACATCAACGAAACAATCAGAAGCCACGGCGTTGATAGCTTGTCAAAAATCTTTGAAATTGAAAAAGCTGATGTGAATGAAATTAAGCTAAACTTAATAACAAGTAAAATTGACATTGCATTTACGATAGCACTTCGCGGAATAAAAAACAAAAACCAGTTGACAGGGTTAAGCACCGAAAAAAGAGTCAATCTTTCAAATCCACAAGCGGTAGTAAAATCGTAAATAAGATTGCCGCCATGCATAATATCCCACAAATAAAAATAACTCGGAACTCCCCCTTGGTAAAGATCACCGTCAATAATTGTTCCCGAGCCAAACGGAAAAACGCCCTTGACAGCAAAAATTGTCAAAAGCCAAGTTAAGGTAATCACCGGTGCAATAAACATTATTCGATTTTTTACAAAGAATTTTTTCATTTTATTCCCCGAGTTTTTTTACTAATTTAATAATGTACACAGTTTCCATAACAAACTGTAATGCAATAATTCCAAGCGATGCATACGCACCCCCATAAATGCTGTATTTTGGGATTGTATACAATGATAATCCAAAAACCAATATACTGCTAAACACTGCAAAAAATAAAAGCGGTTTGAATTTTCTTGTTGCGATTAACAGGGAGGAGTAACAATTCGTCGTAGCTATTAATACGCTAATTGCTATAAACACATAAAACAAATCAAAATATTTTAAAATTTCATTCCCAAAGACAAAAGCAAAAACAGGCTTTCCGATTAAATAAGTTACACCCGCACCTAATATTCCGGTAAGTACAATTATTCCGTCACAAAGGAATACTACTTTTTTTAATGCTTTTTTATTACCTTGTTGATAATACATTGCCATTTTAGGCACAACGGGAAGCAAAATTCCTATGGCGAATGTTGAAATAATCACGGTCGGATTATAAAGTGAAGAAAAAACGCCAAGCATTTCCGCACTAAGTTTTCTTTCAACAATAAGTCTTGGAATACTGCTGAACAAAACAGAAAAGACATTAAATGTCATCGTTATAAAGCCAAGTTTTAGCAGAGCGGTTAATTCATTTTTGTCAAAGCAATGATATAATTTAAAATGATTGATATATTTCTTTGTAACGGAAAAGTCAAATGATGTGAGAATAACAAAATGAGTAACAGCCATTAAAAATGTTGATAACAGGAGGTTTTTTGTGAAGTGATAGACTACTAAAAAAGAGCCAAGAGATGAAATCCCCTTTAATGTGTATGAAATACCAATGAATAGCATATTGCCCGCTTTTTGCCAAATTCCTGTAATAACATCTGCGTAGCTTTCGGATAATTTATAAAAAATATAACAAAGTATAAGCAAATTCAAATTGAGCGAATACCCCATGAACAATGAGGTAAAACCAAAACACAGAATTGCGGAAATGGAAATAGTGATAACTCTTGAAATGATATATGTAGAATCTTTATATTCATTTTTTATATCAGACACTTGAAATGAGCGCAACCCGTAATTTGCAAACATACAAAAGATATTTCCGTATGTCATGGCAAGAGAGAAATAACCGGCATCTTCAAACCCGCCCACACGAACAAGTACAATGGATATTAACCATTGTGCTCCAAGGAACATAAAATTGCCAATATTAAAATAATTAATTAAATGTAAAT
>CALZHV010000153.1 GCA_945787485.1 uncultured Lachnospiraceae bacterium | reverse complement strand
TGAGTGGATTTTTGCAAGACAGAGATACTGGGGGGAGCCGATACCGATTGTTCATTGTCCGGACTGTGGTGCAGTACCTGTACCTGAGGATCAGCTGCCATTATTGCTTCCGGATGTAGAGAGCTACCAGCCAACCGGCACCGGTGAATCACCACTTGCAGATATAAAAGAGTGGGTTAACACAACATGTCCATGCTGTGGAAAGCCTGCTAAGAGAGAAACAAATACAATGCCACAGTGGGCAGGTTCTTCATGGTATTTCTTGAGATATGTTGACAGTAAAAATCCAAATGAGCTTGTAAGCAGAGAAAAAGCAGACAAATATATGCCTGTTGATATGTATATCGGTGGTGTTGAACATGCCGTTCTCCACTTGCTCTATTCAAGATTTTATACAAAATTCCTTTATGATATTGGAGTTGTAGGGTTTGAAGAACCATTTACCAAGCTTTTCAATCAGGGTATGGTTTGCGGTAGAGATAAGGTTACCGGTGCAGCAACAAAGATGAGTAAATCGCTTGGAAATATTGTTTCTCCTGATGATATTGTAAATGATTACGGCTGTGATTCTTTAAGACTTTACGAGCTCTTTATGGGTCCGCCTGAGCTTGATTCAATCTGGGATGACAGTGGTTTAGAGGGTATTTATAGATTCATCAACAGATTCTATAATATGGTTATGACCAATAAGGATAAGGATGTGGCTGAAACTAAGGAATTGGTACAGCTTCGTCATAAAATGATTTACGATATTACTCAAAGACTTGAACAGTTTAACTTAAATACTGTAATTTCAGGATTTATGGAGTACAACAACAAATTTATAGAGCTTACAAAGACTACTGGCGTAGACAAAGAAACATTAAAAACTATGGTATGTCTTATTGCTCCGTTTGCTCCTCATATCGGTGAAGAGTTATGGCAGGAGCTTGGTGGAACAGATTCTGTTTTCCATAACGAGTGGCCGGAATATTCAGAGGAAGCAATGAAGGTTGATGAAATAGAAATTGCTATACAGGTAAATGGTAAGACAAGAGGAACTGTTAAAATTGCAGTAGATGACGACAAGGATATTGTAATTGCAAAAGCAAAGGCAGCACTTGGAGACAGACTTACAGGAAATATTATCAAAGAAATATATGTACCTGGAAAGATTGTAAATATTGTTGCAAAATAACGCCACAAGTAGCACGTACATTAGAAATGAGGTTTTTACATGACAAAAAAGAAAAATGCACGTAACAGGATAATTGCAATATTGTTAACAATGGTTATAATATGTTGTTCAGTAAATATGTTTAGCATAGATACAAAGGCGGCAACTAATACACTTGCGATTGAAGGAGAAAAATATCCGATAATTTTAAATAAGGGAGATAATTTCACATGGAAAGGTGTTATATCATCACAGTATAAAATTACAAAGGTAATCGTAAGAATTTATGAAGCTGATAAGACAACAAGAGTTTTTTCGGTTTCAGTAGTGCCAAATAAAAAAACATATGATTTGAATTCTATGACAAGCAGCCAGAGACTTAAATTCTCTAAGCTTGCTGTTGGAACATATTATTACAGAGTTTATGCAGAGGATGCATCGGGGGCATATAAAACACTTGTATTTAGAAAATTCTATGTAAGTGTTTCAAAGGAAGCAAGACTCAAATTTAGTACAGCTGTAATTGCACAGGATGGACCACAGCAGCCACATACACAATATTGCTCAGTCCATGCATTGGCATATGCAAACTCAATAATTGACAACAAGTATCATGATTATATGAGTTATTGGAGTTCGGCAGGAGCTGTATGGAGCAGAGGTGGTTTTACCGCAAAATATTACTCTACAAAAAAGGCAACACTGTATGCTGCATATGAGCAGATACGAGCCGGAAAACCGTGTATAATATATGTAACAGAAGCCGGAGGCTATGAACATTACGTTACTGTATTTGGATACATAAATGTAGGTAATCCGCAGGAAATGTCAGTTCTTAATCTTAGAGTTATCGACCCTGTAGTAAGAGGCGGTACTCAGTATTTTGGAGGAAGCAAAATCCCAAATGCGATAAAGGATTTAAGAAAGAAATCAAATGGATATTACCAGCTTGTTGTAAAGCAATAAAAATAAAAGAGCAGTAGCAAAAGCTACTGCTTTTTTGAAAAGAGAAGAGGTGTGAAAATGGAATTTAAACAGCTAAATATAATACCTGAAATATCAGATTTAAAAAGAAGCATGGAAATAGCAAAAAAATATAATTGCGGATTTGAATATCAGGATTTTTTTATACCGGATATTTTGGATAATGAGTCCAAAATAAAAGAATTAACAAATACTTATTTGTCAAATAAATTAAATTATTCGACTTTTCATGGTGCGTTTTTTGATGTGACAATTTTTTCAGATGATTCCATGATAAAAAAAGTATCTGATTACAGAGTAACACAGTCTCTTCAAATAGCAAATAAGCTTGGTTCAATGGGAATAGTATTTCACACCAATTATATTTCAAATTTTAATATCCAAAGCTATCGGAACAATTGGGTGAAAAGAAATTGCGAATATTGGAAGGAAAAGCTTCATGAGTTTCCTGAAATAGAAATATATATTGAGAACATGTTTGATGACACACCTGATTTGTTGGCTGAGCTTGGTCGGGAAATGGAAGATGAGCCAAGATTTGGAATATGTTTCGATTATGCTCACGCACACGCATTTGGTGATGAGACTAAAATAGATGAATGGGTTGAAAAGCTTGCCCCATATGTAAAGCATATTCATATAAATGATAATAACTTCGAAGCAGACCTTCATCTTCCTGTCGGAGATGGTAAAATTGATTGGGATAAGTTCAAAATTAATTATGAAAAATATATGTGTGATGCATCGGTATTAATTGAGCATAAAAATAATGATAATATTGAAAAATCACTTGATTTTTTGAAAAAGTTGTAGCATTTATATATGTTGGTGTAAGAACAGGCTGACCAATAATTGGTCAGCCTGCTTTTGTCTATAAAAATGATTTAATAGCATCAAATTTCTTCTTTTCTTCCTGAGACATATTTTCCTTAATTACTTCAAACAGTAATGCAGTTTCTTCCTTTGTGAAACTCATATTCCTTTCATTTAACAATTGATTTATCTTCATTATTTCAGGCAACATTTGATTTATGTTTTTTCCTTTGCTTTTTTCCTTTATTTCGGTTATGATTTGTAATTTTACCGGGTCGATATTTTTGAGCTTTGGATTGTTTTGGTTGATGGCATCCGAGGCACTTGTGCCGGTATTGCCGGTGTTTGAGTTATAATTCATTTTGTTAAAATAGTTATTCACTGGAATTATCTCCTTGATTTATTATTGATAAAATATTGTCATATAAAGAATCACCTGACGTTTCATTATCCGGAGTAGGAGAGCCTGACTGCATTTCACTCATGGCCATTACAGTTTTCAACATGTTGATATTAGACATGATATTTCCGGGCATATAGCCGGACATATAATTTAGTATTTCATCCGGAGAGGATACGCCATTGACATTGCCCAGTGTCTGACTAACCTTTTCGACATTTTTTAAAATGTCCATAAGCTCTTTATATTTTATATACATAATAAGAGGCTTGCGATAACTTAATGGAACGAGAGGAACCATTGCTTCTAAGATGTATATATTTTTATCTTCTACAAAAATATCCAGTGGATGAGGATTGCCTCTGTTATCCATTAAGACTTCTCCGAATTTTAAATCAATTTTTATATATTATATGAATAAGTATAAAAAAAATGAACTGCCACAATGTGACAGTTCAAATATTGTTTAAAAATTAGCAGTTGCATCCAAGTGAGGAACCACATCCGCAGCCGCAACCGTTATTTCCCAATAATAAGAGAATAACGATTATCCAAATACAGTCGCAACCACAGCCGCATCCATCACCGAAAGATGAACCACCGTTGCAGAATAAAAGAATAAGGATAATCCATATGCAAGAGCAGTTATTTCCACCAAAACCACATGGGTTACCGCATCCACACTGAGTAGCTGATAAATCGCTCATTTTAAAGCCTCCAAATAATTCTTATGGTATATATTATTCGGATGGTTTAAAAGTGTTAAAAATTATTTTGAAGCTGCTTCAAGTGCTGCGCTTAAATCAGCGAGGATATCATCGATATTTTCCAAACCAACAGAAAATCTTACCATTCCGCCATCTATGCCTGCGGCAACAAGCTGCTCATCAGTAAGCTGTCTGTGTGTTTCGCTTGCAGGATGAAGTACGCACGTTCTTATGTCAGCTACATGAACTTCATTAGAAGCAAGATTTAAGGAATCCATAAATTTAGCAGCGGCTGGTCTGCCACCCTTTATGATAAATGATATTACACCACTACATCCCTTTAAGTATTTCTTAGCTAAGTTATAGTCTGAATCACTTTCAAGACCAGGATAGGAAACTGAACAAACCATATCAGATGCTTCAAGGAATTTGGCTACTGCGAGGGCATTTTCGCAGTATTGCTTCATTCTTACAGGTAAAGTTTCAAGCCCTAAATTAAGTAAAAATGCAGAATGTGCAGCAGGATAAACACCGAAATCTCTCATAAGCTGCATTCTTGCTTTGATGATGTAAGCCATTTTTCCGTAAGATTTTGTATATGAAATTCCGTGATAGGATTCGTCAGGTTCAGTGAGCTCAGGGAACTTTCCGTTTGTCCAGTCAAAATTGCCACTGTCAACAATGACACCGCCAACCTGAAGAGCATGACCATCCATATATTTTGAAGTTGAGTGGATTACAATATCTGCACCAAATTCAAATGGTTTACATAATATTGGCGTTGCAAATGTATTGTCGATTATAAGAGGAACTCCCATTTCATGTGCTATATTTGCAAATCTTTCAATGTCAAAAACCTTAAGAGCCGGGTTAGCTATCGTTTCGCCGAATACAAGCTTTGTGTTTTCTTTGAATGCAGCTTTTATTTCTTCATCAGTAGAATCTCTGTCAACGTAAATACATTCTATTCCAAGCTTCTTTAATGTAAATGAGAAGAGATTGATAGTACCGCCGTAAATCTGAGGTGTGCTTATTATACTGTCACCTGCCTTACAAATGTTTAAAATAGATAAAAGTGTTGCAGCCTGACCGGATGTTGTACACATTGCGCCTACGCCACCCTCAAGCTGATTGATTTTTTCTTCGACAGCCATAACGGTTGGGTTGCCGAATCTTGAATAACAAAGGCCCTTTGTAGGATCGTCGAATATGGCGGCAACTTCTGCAGCTG
>CALZHV010000152.1 GCA_945787485.1 uncultured Lachnospiraceae bacterium | reverse complement strand
GACCTACGGCTAAAGCCTTAGAGGTCGGAGCTTGTAACTGCCCTGTGGTATAACGTATTACTCCTTCCACATTTAACATCTTTGTACAAAAAAACGCAAGTATTAACGGCAGAATTAAAGTTTCAACGATAGAAACGAAATAATTAACGATATCGTAAATTATTTCGTTAATTCTTATTTGATTTTCAATTCTTGTTTTGCTATTTTAGCTACAATAATCAGAATAATATCTACAATTATTGCACAACATGTATAGTAGAAAATATCCAACTTTAAGATAAAAAGCAATACAATAACCAATGATAGGCAGATACAGATTCGATACACTATGACTTTCATAGCAGAGTATTCTTTTTTGCTTAAACGCAAGTTAGGATGATTTATCGGTGCTAATTTAGCAATAGCCATAAGTGATGATAGTGACAAAATTAATAACAGGCTATTGCTAAAGTTAGACACCATATACTCTGACGTATAAACGCCAGCAATATATAGCAAAATTGAGCAAACCATACACAGGTCAGCATTATTCAGGTGGTAGCCACCGGTGCGGGTGCGTAAAAGCATCAATGTGGTGATAAAAGTAACCGACTGCAAAAGATTGTCCCTAAACAATACTATGCTGACTATAAAAACAGAGGTGTAAAAACATATTTTTGAAAGCACCCTGTATAAGCAGTATTTAAAAACATCTAAATTATGGCTGGCTATTAAATTGTTCTGGACAAACCACAAGGAGATTTTATCAGTAAAGTATATCATATTAGTAAATCAGGCACAGAATAATATTCTGTGCCTTAATTTTACTCCTCGTCGTCAGAATGAATCAACTTTGCTGGGCGTACTGGTTCAAATAAGGCTGAATTGCACTTAGGTGGCCATTCGTCCAAATCGATATCATCCAGCCATTCATTAATACCGCTGAGCTTCTCTTCAATAATTTCTTTTGCTTTTTTCATTTTTTTTTACCTCCTATGTAGTTGAGTACATTGTACAATAAATGAAAAAACTATCAATAATAACTGCAAAATCGACATATTTCGCAGCATAAAGTGCGTATATTACAGTATTACAACAGGGACAAGTGCTGTTAGTATAAAATATTTATCACTACATTCCAACAAAACTCTACCGTCATACTTTTTTACACAGGCATTTATATTCTTAAGTCCAAAACCATGATAAATATCGTCGCCGTATGCTACAAAGGTATTATCTACTATATTTACCTTTTCTTTTACCGAATTTTTAATAGAATACATAAATTCATACTCATTTCTGGTCATATGTATATATATATATTTCTGTTGGCTTTCTTTGGCAGCTGCGATGGCATTATCGATTGAATTGGCAAGCAAAGTCACCAAATCTTCGTCAGAGATAGCCAGACCTGTCATGTTTTCCAGGTTAAAATCGATAGCCACTCCATTATGAAATGCTTCGGTATATTTCTGGTTGAGTATGGCATCAATTATCATATTGCCACTGCTGACAACCAGCTGGTTGCGTTCCATATTGCCCACCAGCTTATTCAGATACATCATATATTCCTCAGAGAAACAGTTAGCCTCGTTTTCTGCCATAGCCTTAAGAACAGCCAGGTTATTATTATATTCATGTGTCAGTGCTCTTTGCTTTTCGTATGCAGTTTTTATAGCTAAACTATATTGATGATTTGATTTTTCTCTTTCATTCCTTGTAATCAGCTCAAATTGTAGACGGTTAGTTCTATTTACATTTATCATAAGCAACAATGACAAAAGTGTCATCACTACTATCATTGCTGCAAGGAAAATGCTCGCTGTTGAAACACTGCCACCATAAATATTGGAGCTTACCAGTACCTCAGTGGAGATAAAGCAAAACAGTGATATAATGTCAAAAATTGCAGTCTCTTTGTCGGACAGAAATTTGATAGATATCCTGTCATCAGCAAATTTTAATAATAGTCTGCATATTAGCAACTGTGTTAGTTTAATAGAAAAAGTAACCAGTATGAACAGCAAAGGCGTTTGCAATACAGTATTCATGTCAACGCCTAATAACAATATGATGCCGGCAGTAGCAGTAAGTTCTGTCAGTACTACCACTGAATACCGTATTGACATTATGCAAATGCATTTTGTAACAGGTATATTGTCATATCTATGCTCAATATACGTATATGCAAGAATAACCGTAAGAGCCTTGATAAGAGATACCTCTGCAAACAGATGATAGATAAGTTCAAATCCTGGTTGTGTATATATTTTTTCGAACGCAACAAAAAAGAGCACAAAATATATAGTATGTGCCCCTATTTTGCGACTAATATTATTTTGTCTTCCGAAAAAAGCTTGAACAATATTGTCGTAAGTTAAAAATTCTATGAGGGTGATAAAAAAGCTAATTATGTATTCCATTTAGTTTACGTTTAATCCTTACATATTTTTCTTCTATTCCTGAATAACCATTTCTTGATACGGATAATTCCTCACCCGTATCTAAATAGGCCTTATAGGAACGTATGGCTTTAATATGTTTTACATTTACGAGATAACTTTTTGCTATGCGAATAAATACATCGTTGGCGATGTCCTGCTCGATTTTATCTATTTTCCCGATAAATTCATCTCTCCGTAAATCAATAGTAGTAGCAACCCTGACTTTATGGCCGTTACTCATAAAATATATAATATCATCATAATCAACATGAAAAGTATCATTATACACCTGAAATGTAAATTGCCGTTTTTTCAGGTTTAACTCTTCCATTGCGGCATCCATTTCTGTGTCAAACACAGCATCAATGGATTGTTTGAGTAAATATCTGAAAGCCCTCACACGATATCCATCTGGCAAAAATTGGTGATATTGTGAAACCAACATAAGCACAGCTGTACAGCCTAAATTGTTCAGCTCATTAGCAACATCCAATCCACTTTCTTCATTTATCTTTATATCCAGGAAAACAATATCATATAAGTCAACATCACTTTGCAGCAAAGAACTGCCACTGCTGAATTTGTACGTTTTAAATCGTGTTGTCTTATTTTCAAAATATCTGTTGATAAGCCTGTCAATGTTTGCTATAGCACCGATATCATCATCACATATAGCAATGTTAAGTATTTTCATGTTCCTTACTATACGGTTATTCATTTACATACTCTATCAAATCACTTATTTCACAGTCAAGTGCAAAGCATATTCTTGCCAGTACATCAAGGTCCATTCTTTCCACTTCGTTGTTGCACCATTTTGCAATTACTACATGGCGAATACCAATGCTTTGAGCAAGCTGATTTCTATTTACACCTTTCTCTATTAATAATTCATTTAGTCGTAAACGTATTTTACCATATTCCTTATAATTAATTATTGAATTTACCACTATCTCATCACCTCATATTTATTATAAATGTGAAGTAATAAAAATAGTATTTACATATATTTAGTAACAAAATATAAGTTATAATATATCTATTACCATATATATAGTTACCATATATATGATATTATAAACAGTTTTTATTATCAAGTAGGTGCTATATGCAATTTTTGAATAAAATATGCAGAATTTGCGTTATTCGTTGAAATACATATTATCATTCATTATAATGCAGGCAGAACAAAGGCCAAGTTCGAAAAGCAATAGAATATCTGGATCCAATATTCTAAATCTAATTTTATTAAAGGAGAAATTTTACATGAGTAAAACTTTTAAGAAAATTTTATCAGTTGTACTATCAGTCTTATCTGTTACATCTATGTGCCCGAATGCATTCGCTGCAAGTTATGATAGTCATAAATTTGCTAAAGAAAATTTTTTAAGCGAATATGATAATACATTGGTGTCAAATGCATTTGATTTTATGTATTCAGAAGGTTTTATCAACGAGTATATTATGGGATATGATGTTTATGAAGATTGTGTTGCATTTAAAATGAATTATTTGCCAAACAATGAAGAGTCTACCATTATATATTCAGAAGATACGGACGCTATAACATTAGATATTATTGAAGGAAACAAGCACGATACATTTATTTATAGTAATTCAAGAATTAGTTATATTTCTGCCGGTGAAGAGATAGCAACGGATTTGTTTACAGTAAATCAAAATATTTCACCATATACAACAGTTGCTACTTCTTTTTATACGGATCTTACATCTGTTCCGGGATATAATTATTGGTCTACCCACCAATTTCAAACTAGAAGCCCATTAAATAGTATTTCAGTTGATATTTCAGCAAATATGACAGTATGGGCAGTTGCAAAAGTAATTTCAATTAAATACACTGGATCCAATGAATTAGCATCAATTTTTGTCGATTTTGCAAATGCGTTGATACAGTCTATTATATCACACAACCTAGCATCTGCTATAGTTGATATCAGCAATAACACTAAATATATTTATAATCCTACTACCCTTCAATATTTGTATATGGTTCAAACTAAATCTGCATTTTTAGGTACATTAATAACAAATGATGAATATTTTTACAGATTGGAGACCTATGTCTAATGACGGATGATTGCAAAGCATTACTTTTAGAATTAAGGCGGTTAAAAAGACGAATTATAATAGGTATAATAGCGTTACTTATTTTTATCATGTATGATCTGTTCATTCATGAAAACAGGTACGCCTTCCATGCTTACATGTTGTGCTTATTTGAAATGATTTTTTCAAATATTGTTTTGATTAAAAAAATTAAGATTGAAAAAACTCGACCGGTTGCTGATTTTCTGAAAATTCTGTTTTTACCTTTGATTATTTGTTTTTTAATTCCCATTATTACACAAATCTTAAAAATTGATTATTCATATATATTTAAAATCAATTGCTTTTCATTATTTTTGATAATAATGATTTCCATAATTCAAGTATGGATAATCAATATATGTGTTGCTAATCTCAGCGATTAAAATAAGAAAACGCAGATTTTAAAAAGTTGCAAATGTCAATAGCAATACGTCCAAAAATAAAAAAGGCATATTCGACTAAGCAGTTGAATATGCCATCTTTATATGTCGATACGACCGATTATATTACGCCTTTATGTTCTGTTTGATGCTTACACCATTCTTATAATATTATAAACAGTTTTTATTATCAAGTAGGTGCTATATGCAATTTTTGAAAAGAATATGCAAAATTTGAAATAATTATTGATTTATGTAAAGTCCCGTGTTATTTATAATTTCAAGAACATTCCTGCAGGGTATTCTTAAAACCATAATAAACAAAAAGGAGATTTTCTATGAAAACCAAAAATGAGATGAAAAAGAAAATGCTTGCTGTTCTTTTAGGCATAATTACTATGTTC
>CALZHV010000151.1 GCA_945787485.1 uncultured Lachnospiraceae bacterium | reverse complement strand
AGGACAACAATGATTAATTTATGGCAACCATATATAGCTAAATATCCGTAATCTTCGATTTTTGAAAAACTAAAAATCAAAAATCGGAGGTTAATAATGAAATTTAATTATTCTTATGAAAAGAAAAAATTTGATGAAGAATGGGAAAAACTTGAAATCGAATACCGCCAAGCCGGTATGACTGAAAAGGCTATAATGGAAATAAGAAACTTTGATTGGAATTCATTTAAGCTTCGAAGAACAGAAGCTCTACATACACAAGAATTCCTTGAAGAAAACAATGCTCAAGAAATTGGTGATGGAAGTAACGAAATTATGTTGCTACATAAATTCGGCGATAAATTTCTCACCGTTGAAGATGATTTAGATTATCATTCAAGATATTGGTGGATTGAGGAATTAGATACGCCCAATTTTATTTTAAAAATCAAAAGCCTTTCAGACGAAGAATTGGAATTACTCGATTTAAAAGTTTTCAGAGGATTATCATTAAAAGAAATTGCAAATTTCAAGGGCATCCCATATAGGACAATAAAGTATAAATTTGCAAGAATAAAAAAACTTTTAAAATAATTGCCCTTTTTATTGGTTTTCGCTGCCTACTATACGAGAGGACTTTTTATCTCATTTGAACCTTTATAACTTAATATACCTTATAACAAATACCTTCCCGTTATTGTTTCTGAAGAACAGGGACAAGCAGCTTAAGTACAGCAGAAAGTAGTTCTTACTTTCTGCTTGTTGACTTTAAACTATTGGTGGTTCCAATAGGTATGCGATGACAGATAACGGGTATAATGATACTTCTGTCCAGTCAAAAGTCGAGCGTGATAAAACCGTCGCAACCAAAGAGGGCAGCTCGGAGAGATCCTCGGAGTGGTGAGATTCCAATGATAAGGCTAACCGGCCTTAGTTTGTTATATGCCCAATGTTGTCAGGGGTGTCGTGGACAAATATGACATTACGCAAAACAACTTTATAATTTATGGTACGGGCTGACATTAAACAGATATATCTATTTGCTACAATCAGTCTGTGCCGTTTTACATACAGGAGGAATATTATGTCTACAGTAAAACGTGGAGAAATATATTACGCTGATTTAAGTCCTGCAATCGGTAGCGAACAAGGCGGAATTAGACCGGTAGTAATAGTTCAAAATGATATAGGAAATTATTACAGTTCCACTACTATAATTGCTCCTATTACAAGCAGAATCAAAACGATTATGCCAACTCATGTTTTAATAGATAACCCGTGTTTAAATAAAAAATCAATTATACTTCTTGAGCAGATAAGGATTATTGACAAATCCAGACTTCGTGAATATGTAGGGGTACTTAAAGAAGATGAATTAAATGAAGTAAACAAAGCAATGGAAATAAGCTTGGATGTTGGATCAAAGAAAGGTGAAATGCTATGAAATATAATTCCTATGAAGATATGCCTATGTTTTTATCAATAAAAGATGTTTCTGAAACCGTAGGATTGTCTGTTTCGAGAATATATGATATAGCCAATACGGATAAGACCTTTCCATGTGTTATTTTAGGAAGAAGAAAAGTTGTACCAAGAGATGAGTTTAAGGATTGGATAAAAACAAGTTCAAAGGGCTTTTAGTGGTCGTAACCAATAACACATTTTTAGCTGGATATTCAAAGCGAAGTGTGATATTGTTTGTGTTGCAAAGGAGATGATATTATGGCTAAAAGAGCTAAAGGAACAGGAACTTTAAGAAAACGAACAGATGGAAGATGGGAAGGTCGAATATATCTTGGTAAAGATGAAAACGGAAAAAACAAATATAAAACTGTTACAAGTTTAAAAAAGACCGAGTGCCAAAAGAAGCTCGACAAACTCATAGAAGAAAAGGAAAAGAGTGTCAACATACAAGCTTGTCGATATACCGATTGCCAAAACCCTACTCTTGAGGAATGGAATAGCATTTGGATTGAAAATTACTGCAAAGGATATTTAAAGCCAAAAACAGTATCGGGATACGAATCTATCATAAAATGTTATATAAATCCGTATATTGGAAAATACCGTCTCAGTGATTTAACAAAACTTATTTGTCAGCAATATATAATGGATGTATATGAAAATGGAAGAATAAATGCTAAAAGACCAAGTGATATAGCTGACGGATTAAGTTCAAGAACAGTAAAATCAATAAAGATAGTTTTGCATGCTTCCCTGCAAAAGGCAGTAGATGAGGATATAATATACAAGAACCCCGCCAACAAACTCAACTTGCCAAAAGACAGAGAAAAAGGGATGCAAACACTAACAAAAGAAGAAAGCAACCGTTTACTTGAAGAAGCCTTCAATAGCGGTTGCTTTGAATTTTATTATCTTGAATTGACTACAGGAATGAGGCTCGGTGAAATACTTGCATTGGAATGGAGTGATTTGGATGCAAAAAACCGAACCTTATATATAAATAAACAAGTACAACGAATAAATGGTATATTACAGTCTGAAACACCTAAAACAAAAGAGTCAATAAGAACAATTGCAATAAGTAAAGATTGTGCAAAATCACTTGAAAGGCTGAAAGAAACACAAGCAAGAGGTACTAAACTTATGTTTCCTTCACCGGAAACAGGAACTTACAGAGATCAAAATGCAGTAACAAGGAAATTTAAAAGAATGCTCAAACGAGCAAATCTTCCGAATATTAGATTTCACGACTTAAGGCATACCTGTGCAACAATTGCACTTGAAGAGGGAGTGGACATTAAAGCTTTATCAAGTATGCTTGGTCATGCAGACTGTGCCTTCACAATGAATACTTATGTTCATGCAACAAAAAAGATAAAAACAACCGCAGCCGACAAAATGGAGTCGGCCTTTGAAATAGGATTTGAATCAGTGATGAATGCTCAAACATACCTTAAGTAAATATAAATAATAGTTAAAAATGCTGTTGCCATTTGTGCAACGGCTATCTCTCTACATTAAAAATAAGTGGTCAAATTGTGGTCAAGCGATATTGAAATGTAGAAATATGCATAAATTACAATTTGTATGCATTTTTATTGAGCATATCTTATACCATTAATATAACAAAGAAAAAGTTTTGTTTAGTGGTCATTTTTTCAGATAAGTGGTCGTCGATTCTAACAATAATTGCATAAAAATAAATCCTTGAAAGTGCCTATTATGAAGGCTTTCAAGGATTTAATATTGGCACGCTGTGGGGGACTCGAACCCTCGACCTACTGGTTCGTAGCAGTAACACGGATACTTAAATACCCTGAAAACAGCGATATATAGGGCTTTTGTCGTCCTTTTTCCTCCGCAAAAATTCGTTTGGCGAACTCTTTGCTCACCCTCGTTTTTTCTGTTGTGGTCATAATTGTGGTCAAAAACCTACAAACCTAAGTGCAATTTTTACCAGTCCCAGCAAAGCAAATTTACAAAAAGAATATAAAGGCACTTGAAATGATAAATAAGCCCCTTTGCGGTATGTTGTGATACTGCAAGGGAGTTGATTTTATGTCAATATGAAAAAATATTTCGTTAAATCCATATTATTTTTTTCGTAAAAGTTAAAAATAATTTATGGGTATACAATATATTTGCCTCAATATAAAACTTGACTTATTCGCTTATATATGATATATCTAATTGTGTAAAAGTAAGGTGATATAATGAACAAAGCAGAACAAATGAATACCTTAATGAATGATAATAACGGATATCTGTTAACAAGTGATGTTACTGCATTAGGTATTTCAAAAACATATTTAAGCGAATATGTTAAAAAGCATAATCTAAAACGCATCTGTCAGGGTGTATATGCAAGTGATGATGTTTGGATTGATGAGCTGTATATTGCTTATGTCAGAAATAAGAAGATTATTTATTCGGGTGAAACTGCGTTATATATTCACGGCTTGATGGAAAGAGAGCCTTTCAAAAATGCAGTAACCGTATGCAGTGGATACAATGCAAATCATCTAAAAAAAATCGGATTTGATGTGTCATATTCAAACAGTGAAATCTGGGAATTGGGAAGAAGTCTTAAAGCAACTCATTTGGGTAATGTTGTAAGTGTTTATGATATTGACAGAACAATTTGTGACCTTATCAAAAACAAAGACAAATATGATATTCAGGTCTTCAGCTATGCATTAAATGAATATATGAAGGGTAAAAGCAAAAACCTGAATAATCTTATGAAATACGCTAAAGCTCTAAGGATTGAAGAAAAAGTTAGAATGTATACAGAGGTAATGATATGATAAAAACTACAAGACAGTTAAAGGACAAGATAAATAATATATCCGGTGGAAATCCAAATAAAGCACAAACACTTTTCAGAAATTATATGATGGAAAGATTTTTGGAAAGAGTTTCCTTATCTAAATACAAAAATAATTTCATTCTTAAAGGCGGTATGCTGGTTGCATCAATTGTCGGTCTTGATATGAGGGCTACTATGGATATAGATACAACAGTTAAGTCTTTACCGTTAAACAAAGATAAAGCAATGGAAATCATAAAGGAAATTGCCGATTATCCATTAGATGATAATGTTATTTTTGAAATCAATTCCGCTGAAGAAATAATGGAAGAGCATGAGTATTCAGGCATAAGAATAAAATTAGATGCGTATTTTGAAAAATCAAAGCAACCGATAAAAATTGATATTTCAACCGGTGATGTAATAACTCCCTGTGCTGTTACATACGAATATCCACTGATGTTTGAGGACAGAACCATTTCCGTTCTAAGCTATAATATTGAAACCACATTAGCCGAAAAGTTAGAAACAATAATGTCAAGAGGAACAACAAATACCCGAATGCGTGATTTCTATGACATATATATGATTTCAGAAAATCATAATGTTGATATTGATGATTTGTGTTCTGCATTTCTCGCTACAAGCAGAAATAGAAATTCAAATAATCTAATAGAGGATATCTTTGAAATAATAGATGAAATTTCCCAAGATAAAGCTATGCAGAATAATTGGGAAAACTATATTAACAGTAATTATTATATTTCCGAATTAGATTGGAATGAGGTTGTTGATTCGGTAAGAAATTTGGTTACTGAATTTCTTGATATAAGCGAAAACGAAGATTTTATTATGAGTTAAAATAATGCTGGACATTGAAGCTCTCTTGTGGTATGTTGTGGTACTGCAAGGGAGTTGATTATTTATGACAACACTACAAGAATTGTGGTATGGCAACATTCGTCCAAACGAAGATAAAGTTATTACTGATGAGGAGAAAGAATTAGTTTCGCTGATTGCTCGGCATCATGAAACATTATCTTCTTCCCTCAAGAATAATGACTTGGATGTGTTTGAAAAATACG
>CALZHV010000150.1 GCA_945787485.1 uncultured Lachnospiraceae bacterium | reverse complement strand
TTTTCGCAGTAAAGAATGCATAGAGCTGAATATCTCCGCTCATATCTGTAGTTATTGTCGTAATCTCCTCGCTATCAGCCATATTATTAGGATGCCATCCTTCAAAATCGTAATATACACCTCCGTCTGCAGGATAAAGTGTTATATTTTCCTTTCCCTCATAATAAAAATCAGGATTTAAAGGATTATTTGTTCCTCCATATAAATTATAAATAATATTTGATTTTGTATATGCAACAGCCTGAAATTCTACACCACAAACATAACCACCCGAACTCTCAATGCCTGTTATTTTCCATCCTTTGAACTGTTCATCCGGCAACGCACCTGATAATCCCGTATATTGTCCAACAGTAAAAAATGAAATTATTGTTGTGCTAGTTTTCAATACTGTTCCATCATAATCCTTATAAACAATATTAACCCTGGCTGATCGATCAGTATTATCCATTGCATAATTTATGGAATCATTCGGTTGACAAATAATCGTACCTAATTCTGTATCAAGGCCAATCGTATAACTCTTAGCCTTTACATTTACCGGAATGCTTTGCACAATAACAAAAACAAGTGCAAGCAAAAATGCCAGATATCTCTTTTTCCTGATTTTGATTTTACTTCCCATATTTTCTCCTCCTTTAATTATTTTATAATACACTCTAAGTTACGTTACAAAAAATCTTTAAATACTATTTTTACATTAAAGTTACTACTTTTTTTGAGTAACCTAAGCAGAATATCATATTTATTACCATATTGTCAAGTGTTTTTTAGTATATTTTTCCATTTCCCCACTTATATAAAAACAATATGCCCCGAAAGGTTATACCTTCCGGGGCATATAGATATTATTTTATTTCTACTTCAAGCTTTCCCTTTGCTCGCTTTCCTACACATTTTATCTGATAAATACCACTTTCTTCTATGCTCACCGCAAATTCACCAAACTCATCAAATGTATTTCCATAAAATATCAGATTTTGCGGATCCTTACCTATACTGATGTACATTTCTCCCCCGTCGCCATCATGATTTACATATATGCTATCTCCGGGTTTTAATTCATATTCTTTGACAATATCTTCATTGAGTGCCTCTGCATCGAGTATAAATCCACTTTCAGTATCAGTCACCTTATATCTTGAATGGTTTGCCCAACACACAATTCCAATCATTGCCATTAAAGCTATAATAAGTCCAATAAATATACAAACATATTTTGTTTTTATATTTTCATCCGAAGCAAAATTTTTTTCATACTGATAAAACTGCATTGCAAAAATTCCAAATAAAACAATATATATAATACCCAATGCCAAAAGCAAATAAGCAAGTACATGTTGTACAATATTCCCATTTCCGCCACCAAAACCATTCATATTGATAAATAACTGAGGCAAAATACAACAAAAGAAAATGACAATAAGCGGCACTATTCTTCCTTTGAAAACTCTCCTCATCATATCCAGTCTTGAATCATCATCGCAAAAGATTTCTTCATTCATTTCTGCCTCGTCCGATGCTTTTCGAAAATAACTGTATCCAACAAAATCAAATAAATATTCCCAGCCACAATCCGCAAACATTTGAACATATTCCGATTTATTTTCAATGCCTTCCTGATTGTAATCCAGTCTATAAGTTACATTTTCCGGCTCGCATTGCTCAAAATGATAAAATCCCGGCCATGATACCCTCGTTAATTTCCATCCTTTTTTGTGCATCTCACTAAGGTATTGCTCTTCTTTCCTATATTGTGGAATTGTATACCATTTAAATTCTGTCTTTGTTTTTCCCATTATAACATCTCCCTCATATTTTGATATAAACGCTCAATTCTGTTCATCTCAATTCTCAATACTTCATTTCCCAAATCAGTTATTACATATATTTTTCGTTTTTCTTCTTCTCTTAAAAAAGAGATTAATCCGTCCTTTTCCATTTTAGACAAGCTTCCGTACATAGTCCCCGGAGCCAGAACGATGTCTCCGTTTGTAAGCTCCTTCACCTTTTGAACAATACCGTATCCATGGTTGGGTTCTTTTAAACATAACAGTATGTAAAACCCTGTTTCCGTCATGGGAACATATACTTTTTTTATATGTGCATCCATTTTTTGTCTCCTATCCAATATTATATGTCGCAGTTATATACATCGCACCTATATATATCGAACTACGTTATATATTATATATCACACTGCGATATATATGTCAAGCACAAAATTTTTTATATAATGTATAGAAAACAATATATTTTCAATACATTAAAAATGGGCGTTCCCATAAGGAACGCCCCTGCTTCATATATTGCTTATAACACTCTTTAAAAAACTACTTCGTTATTTTTACACTCTTTTTGTCACTCCAAGCAGAATAGTACTGTGTGTCTCCCACTGTTTTGAAAGTTCTAATTCTTACATAGTAAGTCTTTCCCTTTGAATTCATTACTCATAATAGTTTCTTTATTACGAAAGCACACTATCCTTGCGCTTGCAAAATACCTATAAATTCCTCTGCCGGAACTGCTTTTGAATAATACCAACCTTGTAAATAGTGACAACCTATTTCTTCTAACTGAATTTTCATTTCTTCCGTCTCAACACCTTCTGCCACAATATACAACTCTAATGCCTTCAACATTCCAATCGTGTATTCCAATGTGACGCCCGCTTTATTATTTTTAAAGGAATCCCATATAATATATTTATCTATTTTGATAATCTTAAATGGCATATGATTGATATAGTCAATATTTGCATTTCCCGAACCATAATCATCCAAAGAAAATGAAATCCCATAATCAACTAATGCATTAATATTGTCTGAAATAATGGTTGTACCATTCACCGTTGCTGTCTCTGTAATTTCGATGTTAATCTGGGACGGCAACACCTCGTATTCTTCCAGAATCTGCTTCACCCTGTCCGCAAAGTTTTGCTGAATCAGCTGTACCGGACTGATATTAACCTCAATGTACTTCACAGAAGTCTTTGCAATGTCAAAGTCACGGATAAATTGGCAGACCTTCTTTAATATTGTTTCTCCCATTTCCACAATCAAGCCGTTCTTCTCTGCAATAGGAATAAAATCCTCCGGAGAAATCCAACCAAGTTCTTCATCATGTAATCGCACCAACGCCTCAGCCGAATTATAAACACCCTCTGTCACTGAAAAAATCGGTTGATAATACACCATAAGCTCATCCCTGTCAATTGCAAGCTTAACAGCCTTCTCAATGGCTTTATCCTTTTTGATTTTGTCAATCTCAATATCACCGACCTTCGTTATCTGAGCCTTCCTGGTCTTTTTCGCAATATTCATGGAATAATCCAAGACTTCTACCATCTCACCATAAGACCGTGCATCTTTTGGACATTCCATACAGCAGATAGAACCGGATAACATAATTGCAGTCTGTGTATCATTAAACCAAGGATGTCGAAATCTCTCAAGAATCTGCTCTGCCACATCCATCATATTTTCTACATGCTTTTCTATTACAACACAGAACTGGTCTGAGCCAAAACGGAAAACTGTTTTATTACCCGGCATTTCTTCCAGGAAATGGCCAACCTGATACAGCAGATGATCACCCGTATCTACTCCGTAAGTCTTATTTACAAACTTAAAATCATCCATTGCCACTAAAACAATGCCAAATCTCTTATGTTCAAAAAATTTGTTATGTACATACTCTCCCAAAAATCTTCGGTTAAACAGTTTTGTCACCACATCTGTTACTGTTCCGGCATTTTGCTGATAATGGAATAACGTCAATGCAATTGCAACCAACATAAGATTTAACATTGGTTTATAAAATACTATCTGGGCAATACATGCAACAATTCCGCATACCAGATTAAATGAGAACGGAACAACACGAAGGAACTGAAAATTCTGTTTATAACGTATAGTCGTAACCACGCAAATACCAATCATTAACGCATCAATGGCATACATCACCCAGCCGATATTACAAACGGCATACTTTTCATTTTCAAACGTAAATGCCCATCGAAATATAGGATTTAGCGCCAGAATAACAGCATCTGTCAAAATCGCAGCATAATACAAGTAACGCAGCGGCTTTTTCTTCTTTATATCTACATGTGCCAACATTAGCAGATAATAAGAAAATGAAATCGGAATCATATTAATTGCCAAGGTTTGAAGCGTCAGAACATTATAAAACGCAGTATAACCAACCGTATCCATATTTCTTGCCATCAAGGTTGCCGTAATTTCCAAGCTTGTAGCAGCAAAGATTACCATTAGAAACATTAAAAAAACACGATGACTTTTAATAGGAACCCGTCGTTCACTAAAATACCATATTAAAATAAGTAGCAAAAAGAAAATTGCTACACAATCAAAGGATAAATTCCAATATGTCACACAAACAACCCCTCTTTTGTTTCTTCTACATTCCTACATATAATTATAGCTTAAACCTTGCATTTTCACAATCTAAATTATATGTATTCAAAATTCTCATCCTCTTCTTTTATTTCCTCTTCGGTTTTAAACGCTAATATAGTAGAGAATTTACCTTTATATAAAATAACTTCCAATTTATCAATTTTAGGTACCACAGAATATAAGTCGGATAAAATCGGAATCGTATAAATATGCGGACTTCCGTCACTGTTGCACACACCGATACGCATGGAATATACCTGACCTGTGACACTGCCGGTATACAAGGCCACCCTTGGAGTTTTAACATAGCTTGCAGCATTGCTATCAATAACTATTGCCATTTTCTTTGTGAAATTCTTTCGTTCCCTGTCAAGAATATTCCGATTTTTTTTGGCATTAACCAAAACAATAATTAACGATACTGCCAAAGCAAATATCTCCAAAAAAACAAATATCATTTCAAACTCTGCAAAAAAGCCCACCTGAAGCATAATCACCGTCATAACGAAAAATAATGCCGCATAAATCGGGCGATGCGTAAGCATCTTATTATAAGACCTTTTCAAACGCTTGAAATCCTTATCTGTCAAAGGCTCCTCCGGTCCATCTATTTCTTTTAACCAATTGACAGTCTTTTCATCTTTGACACGCTTCCCTTTCGGTCCTTTCACTTTACTTACACAGCCAAGTCTTACACCAAATACACAACATGCAATTGCTACTAAAAAACATATGAACTCAACCATTTTTAACCCCCCCTATTATTTATCCTGAATAAAATATTTCTCTCTAAAAACGACTTCTCGTTATACGAAGTATCCTGTTTAGTTCCATATTAATTATCTTTATTCTATCATCATCATCCAATTTATTAAATCCTTTTTCTTCCAGCAGTAATCGATTCCTCGTTTTCGCCAATCATTTCAACTGATATTTTGGTTATTTTACTTTTGCGCATAGTATTCTGCGACAGCAAACAGATTGACAATCACCACTTCCTATAGTATTATCATTTTATAAAGGAAATGGGTTTT
>CALZHV010000149.1 GCA_945787485.1 uncultured Lachnospiraceae bacterium | reverse complement strand
TGAAAATTCAAGCACGATTAAATCAAAAAATGCAAAAAATATAAGATTTTTTATAATTATTACTTTTTTAGAAAATTTTAAAAATTTCCCCTTTTTTATCATAGATTATCTAAATATATGTTATATTTTACTTTATGCGCGCAACACATTTTTCATTATATTCTTTTTATAATAAAAATGGAATATTTAAATGTTAAAATTAAAAGGTATAACTGAAAAAAATAATATAATAATAAACTTATTATAAGCAATAAATAAAAGCAATAAATAAAAGCAATAAATAAAGGTGATAAAGAAAAGCAATAAATAATAGCAATAAATAATAGTAAAAAAATAGCAATAAATAGAAACAATAATAGAGTAAAGATTTTGTCAGTTGAATAAATAAGTTGAATAAACGAAAAATAAGCTTATTGACAAAACTTTTTTTGTGAAATATAATAAATCAAGCTTTAGGGAGTAGTCGGCATCGTATGATGCGGTAAATCAACATCATGGTTGGAGCAATCCGTAAATCCTGGTTTACCTTAATTGATGAGACTGAGGCGCAGTAATATTGAACTGTGCTAACCTTATTGCAAAATAATTATTTGATAGTCTGGTGGGTACAGTTGATGTACCCACTTTTTTATTGATAGGAAAATTTATTATATTTTTATATAAATAATTTTCAGCTTAGGATGAGCAAGAGGGGTACTGCATCTTATAGGAGGAGGAACTATCATGAAATTAATAATCAACGACATCCATAAGTTCTATGGAGAAAAAGAATCACGTACAGAGGTATTAAAGGGCATCGACTGTGAAGTTGAGGATGGAGAAATCTGTGTTTTACTAGGACCTTCAGGTTCGGGTAAATCAACGCTACTTAACATTATAGGAGGACTTGAAAGCGCTGACAGCGGATGCATAGATATCGGTGAATTTTGTACTGACAATATGAGTGAGAAGGAGCTGTCAAATTACAGAAGAAATAATCTTGGATTCGTATTCCAGTTCTATAATCTTATACCAAACCTCACAATAAAAGAAAATATAGAGGTATGCGCATACCTTTCCGATGAGCCATTGGATATAGATGAGTTGCTGGAAACATTAGGGCTTACCGAACATAAGGATAAATTTCCTAATCAGTTGTCCGGAGGCCAGCAGCAAAGATGTGCAATAGGTCGTGCATTAGTTAAAAATCCACAGATATTATTGTGTGATGAACCTACGGGTGCTTTGGATTACACAACGTCAAAGGACATTTTACAGCTTATCGAAAAAATTAATCAGAAATATCACAATACAATAATTATTGTAACACACAACCAGGCGATAAGTATGATGGCAGACCGTATTTTGAAATTAAGAGATGGCAAGATTATATCAAATAAAATAAACGAGAGCAAAGTTGCAGCAAATGAACTTGAATGGTAGGAGGACAAAAATATGAGTAAAATAAAAAGATGTCCGCTGGCAAAAAGAATTCCGAGAGATATTGCAAAAAACTTTGCCAAATATGCAGGAATGATGTGTATATTGATATGTACTATCAGTGTTGGTTCGTCATTTCAGTCTACTATGGATGGTGCTGTAAAATATCTCGATGATATCAAGATAGAAAATAATCAGGAAGACGGTTTCTTCGAGACATTAGAACCTGTAAATGAAGAAACGATAGAATATTTTGAAGAACAAAATATCCGTGTGGCAAAGAATTTTTATGTGACTGAAAATCAATTTATCTCAGAAAAAACAGATGACACAGAGAATAAAACTGACACAGAGAACGAAACTGATACAGAAAATAGAACTGACACAGAGAATAAAACTGACGATGAGAATATTAACGAGACAGACAGTAGTTCTGACAATGATTGTAAATTGCTTGTTTTCAATGAGAGAGATGAAATAGACATACCGGTTTTGTTTGAAGGCAAGCTTCCGGAAAAAGATAATGAAATAGCAATTGACCATGTTTTTGCAAGACATAAAGAAATTGTACCCGGAGATGAAATCACATTAATGGATAAAAAATTCATAGTGAGTGGTACTGTTTCATTGCCTGACTATACGGCATTATTCTTAAATAATACAGATCTTATGATGAACACAACTAAATTTTGTGTGTCAGTTGTAACAAATGAATGCTTTGAACAATTTGAAGAAGGTGACATAACATATCGATATAGTTATACATACGATGAAGAAGATTTGAGCAAAGCGCAGAAGATAAAGGTATCCGATGATATGCTTAAGAAGCTTGTTGAAGATGGAAATCAGGTGAAAAACTTCTTAAGAGCAGACCAGAATCAAAGTATTTCATTCCTTGAGATGGATATCGGTACAGATGGACCATTTATGGTAGTATTTGTATATATGCTTGTTGCATTGATTGCATTTATTTTTGCCATACTTACCAACAATACAATTGAAAATGAATCTGTAATAATCGGTACACTGCTTGCATCAGGATATAAGAAATCAGAGATAATCTGGCATTACATCCAGACAACACTTATTGTAGCAGTTGCCGGTTCAGTAATAGGAAATGTACTTGGTTATACGGTAATGATTAATCCTTTTGTTGACATGTATTACACTATGTACAGCATCGGACCAATAGAAATAAACTTTTCTGTTTCGGCATTTTTAACAACAACAATTCTTCCGGTTGTTATTATGGTTGCAATAAATTACGTTATGCTCAGAAGGAAGCTGTCACTTAAGCCACTTAAATTCCTAAGACGTGACCTTAAAAAGAAAAAACAGAGAAAATCAGCCAAATTACCTGATATATCTTTTTTAAACCGATTTAGATTACGTGTTATATTGCAGAATAAGAGCAGCTATATAATGCTTTTTATCGGTATATTCCTTGCAAGCTTTCTGCTTATGTTCGGAATAGGATTGGATCCGCTTATGGCTCACTACACAGAAACGATTGATGAATCAATTCCGTTTGAATACCAATATCTTCTTAAAGCCCCTGTTGAGGCAGAAGGCGGTGAGAAACTTAAGGTTTATGAGATGGAAATGTGGTTTCCGCTTGGACAAAAAGATATTGGTGTATCACTGATGGGAATAGAAGAAGACAGTGAATATTTTAAAGAAGCGATAAAAGAAGAAACATCATCAGACGAGGCATCAAAAGAAGAAAAAACGGAAAATGTTGTTACAATAGCATCCTCTCTTGCCAACAAAATGAATTTGAAAATAGGAGATGAATTTGTATTAACCGATTCGACAAATGATAAAGAATATACATTTAAGGTATCTGATGTGTATGAATATAATGCAACATTATGTATATTTATGGAAATGGATGATTTGAACAAGCTTCTGGGTGATGATGAAGATACATATAATTGCCTTATATCTAACAGTAAGCTTGATATAGATGATGCATATATTGCGAAACAGATATCGCGACATGACCTTGTTGGTTCAACAAATCAAGTGATGGATTCGTTTGAAACACTGATAATGAGTATTAATATATTCTCTGTAATTGTTTACATGATTCTTATATACATACTGACAAGGGTGGTTATAGATAAAAATGCAATCTCAATTTCATATATGAAGGTATTCGGATATGAGCAAAAGGAGATTAGAAAGGTGTATCTTACAGCTACGTCAATGGTTGTTATTGCGTCACTTATTGTGTGTATACCGGTTGAGATAGCTCTGTTTAAGCTTGTTCTGGTATTTTTGTCCAGCATGATAGAAGGATATATGGAATTCTACTTACCTGCATATATTTATGTTGAGATAGTTGTCATAGGACTTTTGGCTTATTACATAATAAATGCATTACATATGAGAAGCATAAATAAAATACCTATGACAGACGCTCTTAAGAATAGAGAGTAAAATTTATAAAAACAAGGATATTGTTTTTGCAATTGACAATATATGATAGAATAAAGTGGAATAAAGTTGGAGCTTTGTTTTACAAATGAAAATTGTTGGGAGAACGAGGATGAAGAAAAAAATAATAAGTATAGTGCTGGCGTTAGCTTTAACTGTAAGTCTTACTGCATGCGGGAAAAGAAATATTACAATAGTAAAAAGCTTAATCGAAAAAAACACGATGGAGGCATTTAAGGAGTATTATAACGAATATCTTGAAAAAAACTACAAGACAGATATTGCACAGTATGATATCGATTATATGACAGCTACACATTGGGATTGTATCGGAAAGCTTGTGTATTTCGAAGATCAGACAATGATGATTATTGCAGACATGGTTGGAACACAGGACAGAGATTTTATATATAATGTTCGTGTGCTTGCTTGTGAAAAAGGTGAAGTAGTTGAAAAGTATGTTGTGAAGGATATGTTTATCTGGGATGATGGATTTACGTATGAAGTGGTTGACGATGCGTTGATATTTTTCACAGAGTCATATCTTGTTTCGGATGATGATAAATATGATGGTATGCTGTATGAATTAAAAGGCGGAGAGGTAAATACATATTACATCGACACTGATTATGCTAATGGTAGTTACATCGTAAACGGTTATTATGATTATCTGACAGGAGAAAGAGTATCGGTTGATGAAGCAGTAGAAAAACATACAAATATAAATGAGCTTCCTGCTTATTGTTATTTCTTTAGCGACTGTGTTACAGAGCTTACGGAAAATAAGTATTATGGTGCTTTAACACAGGAGGATTTTATCAAATTCCTTGAGTATATGGATGAAAAAACAACAGCTATGGGAATTAAAAATAACGATACAATAGTCAGATATTATTGTGGATTTGTTGGATATGATTTATCCGGCAGCGATGATAAGGGTACGACTGAAACAGCAACAGAAGAATCGACTCAGGAAATGACAGAAGCGTTAACAGAAGAAAGTATAGAAGAAACTACGGAAGCTACCACTGAAGAAAGAACAGATGAAGATGGTGGAGATTGGGATGGTGCATACAGAACTTTAATTAATGGTTTCGGAGAAGATATTTATGGATATTCACTTATTTATGTAGACAGTAATCAGTTCCCGGAATTGGTATTGGCTACTGATGGAGGAAATTGCACACAGGTATATACTTTTAGCAACAACAAAGCAGAATTATTGTATAATTCAGGTAATTGCTATATGGAATTTTCTTATGCAGAACAAAGAGGATTTATCTGTATTCCGGGAATGTATCATGAAACATTATGCTATTATCTTGACAACGGAGATTTTTCATTATATGCACATGCTGAGTTCCCGATGGGAGAGAACGGACCTGATATGGATAATCCGAAATATTTCTTAGGAGAAACGGAAATTTCGCAACAGGAGTTTGAAGATTTACTTTACAGGGTAGCATGTATATCAACTTTTGAAGTTTATGATACATATGATGAAGCATATAATAATAGGTAATTGATGATAGGGTTGTTATATGAATAAGTGGTGGCGTATTTGGTTTGTGGTTCGAGAGTGTAGGGATTTTGATTGGTGATAGGAGTTATATGAACAAGCGGTGG
>CALZHV010000148.1 GCA_945787485.1 uncultured Lachnospiraceae bacterium | reverse complement strand
GGTAAAATATGTGTACCACGTGAAATATTACATAAACCGGGTAAGCTGACAGAAGAAGAATTTGCAGAGATAAAAAAGCATGTTGATTATGGACACAAGCTTTTGGAAAACTCTCCGGGAGAGATTATGCAGCTTGCAGCCGGTATAGCCTGGCAACACCATGAACGTTATGATGGTAAGGGATATCAGAATAACCTTGAGGGTGAAAACATTAATAAATATGCACGTTGCGTGGCTGTTGCTGATGTATTTGATGCACTGGTAAGCAAACGTTGCTATAAGAAATCCTGGACTCCTGAACAGGCGCGTGAGGAAATATTGAGTCAGGCAGGTCGTCAGTTTGACCCGAAAATTACCCAATTATTTGATGAGCATTTTGATGAATTCCTTCAGGTTATGAAGGAATATCCGGATGCGTCATAAGCTTATTGAAATAGAAATATTAGGAGAATCTTATATAGATGGGGTATGGAATAAAGAAACAGAAGATGAGTGGCTTACGAAAATTCAGATTCCGGTGAATAAAGGAGGAGCTTAGTCTATGATTAATTTGGTAGCATTGCCGTGTCTTTGTGTTGACGTTTTTGACGGTACAAATGAAATGAGGGCAGGTGGAGAGGCTTTAAATTTCGCAGCTCATGCATCACGATTTAACGAAGTAAAAGTCTCTTTGCTTGGAGCAGTTGGAAAAGATGCATATGCAGACTGCATTATGTCTTCTATTTCAGGAAAGAGAATAGATATTAGCCATATTCGAATTGATGAAGAAAACGTTACAGCAAATAATCGCACTTATCTGACAGCCGAGGGTGACAGATACTATAAAAAAGATTCATGGACGGGTGATATTGTTGATAAATTGGTTTTGAATCAAGATGAATTGGATTTTATTTCACAAGCTGATTTAGTTTTCATTCATTATTATGCCGGCTGTTTCAATCAAATTATTGAATTAAAGAAGAACAGTAATTTTAAGTTGGCAGTAGATTTTGATACATACAGAGATTTTGATAATATGGAGCAGCTTGCTCCGTATATTGATTATTTTATGATAAGCGGTGAAGAAAATTTGCTGTCTTATTTCGAGGATTTCTCAAAGAAGTACAATGGGCTCTTCAATATGTCCTTAGCAGAAAAAGGAAGCGTGACGTATTTTAAAGGTGTAAAATATGCAGTTCCTGCAGTTGATGTAAAAGAAATAATTGATACTACGGGATGTGGTGATAGTTATCATGCGGGATTTGTTTGCTCACATATGATAAATGGAGATATTACTATAGCTATGAAGGTTGGTTCTGAATATGCGTCTGAAACATTAAAACATTACGGTGGGTTTTAACTCAAATAGGTAAATTCGGAATTTAGCGGAGGCTAATCCTGCCGAAAGGCTACTTTGTAGATGAAGCAGCAGCAGAGGAGTTTGATAAGGAATTTCCACATAAGGAAAAACAAAAACTTCCGGGTCAAATATTCTAAGCGAATAGACAAGATTAGTAGAAGGATGACTGCAAGTTCATCCTTCTATTTTGCTGTTGTATTGTTATAAAGCAAAGATTTTTACATAGGCTTCGCTTTTTTGTGACCGGCTTTTGCACTTCCTTGGATTTCAGGTACAGGTGCAACGTCATTTTTTGGAATATGTGTCTTGTGGTTGCTTTCAGTACCATGTGGTTGCTTCGGATCAGGACGTCTCATTCCAGCTTTTGCCATTAGTATTTTACCTCCATAATTTTGTAGTTTATTCTATTAGTATCCTAAAATAAAGAGATATTTATTCGTGAAATTTTTAAGCAGACAAATTTGTCATGTAGATGTATGATATAGTAAAATAGTAAATAAAAAACAGAAATGGCATATTTTTATGAATTTTTCATAAAGATGCTTCAGATAAAAATGCTACTTTTAATTATGACATAGATTTTGTAAATAGAGGGAGTGTGTATAAAATGAAAAGTAATTATCCTGTAATTGATGTTGTTAGAACCGGACAGAAAATAAAGCGTATTATGCAGTACAAAGAGCTTACTGTAAGAGATATGCAGAATTTTTTAGAACTTAGCACACCTCAGAGTATTTATCATTGGTTTGAAGGGAGAAGTCTGCCAACAGTAGATAATCTTTATGCATTAAGTGAACTTTTTCAATTGCCTGTGGATTCACTATTAGTTGGAAATCGGAAATATGAATGTAAGTACCCAAACGATATGTACCGGAGAATTCTAATGTATTATGAAAAAATGCTGCGATTTAAAGCAGAACAAATTAGATAAAGAAATATTTATAGTAGTTGAATGCATAAGATAGTTTGATATATAAGCAGATTTATAAAATTTCATTCATGTTATTATACTATAAGTACAATGACAAAACGTATTTCCTCTCTTAAAATGATTTCATTGAGATTGTTTTAGAGAGGTTTTTTGTTGTATTTGAACATGAGGATAGGAGATTAAAAATGGAAATTGGAAAAAATATAGTATCGGTACAGAATGCTCAAAACATAAGCATAACAAATGAAATTATTCAAAGAGAACGTAGAATTGGAAAACTTTTTTTATTGGTAAATTTGATTAAAGAAGAAAATAAAAGTTTTTTTTCTTCTATTAGTCAATGCGATTTAGTAAAATGGTCAGGTTTTTCAAAAGAGGAAATTGCTGAATTGTGTTTATTGTGTGGTGAATTTTGTGAACCAGATAAATATATTTTAGTAGAAATTTGGAGAAAAACGAACATTTGTGAAGACCGCTTGTGTGTTTTAACATGGAAAATTGTTTATCAATATGGTAATTTTATTATAAAGTACTTTATTAAGGCAATAAAAGATGAAAAGATAACAGAAAACAATTGTTTAGAATATTTAAAGGAATTTGAAAATGATTATTTGGAGAATTTTGAGAATATAATAAAGATAGTAAATGATATATTTGACATAGAAGATAGTACATGTAAATATAAGGATATAAACACTTGCATCAACTGCCTTATTTTATATGGGATAGTAATTATTGAAAAAATAGACCGAATGATAAAAAATGAATACCCATTTGAGATAATTTTTCAAATTACTTCTTTTGATTTTTCGGAAAAAACATATGATAAATTTAAAAAGATAATGAATATAATTGAGCATAAAATCATATTAAAGTAAAACTTATTGAAATTATGATATTAAAGTTAGAAAATATTTGGGTGCGAATCTAAAATATCATTTTATGTATATCGAATAATACCTGCGTAAGGAAATAGGCAACGTCAATTTGTAGAGATTGTGCGTTGCTTTTTTTAATTTTAGATTAAGATTTTATTAACTTGATATGGTGTTAGAGTATTTGGATGTACAATCAAAATTAAGGCAATAAGTACAACCTAAGTGAAAAAAATTTACAGGCAGACTATCTTTTTGCAAGGATGAGTTGTTATACATAGTAGAATGGAATAAACGTTTAGAACATTACTGATATGAGAAAGGAGGATATTGTGGATGATTTTCTTTTAATACTGAAAATGAAACAGGGGAATGAGGATGCTTTTGATAAGTTTGTTCGGAAATACTATTCACAGATACTGCAATATTGCAGGTATCACTGCTTTGATATGGAATATGCGGAAGATTTGACACAAGAAACCTTTCTCAAATTCATTGGTAATCTGAAATCCTATCATCATATGGGAAAAACCAAAAACTATCTTTATACTATTGCAGGGAATTTATGTAAAAATAATGTAAAGAAGAAAAAAGATGTGTTGGCGGAACAAGAAGTATTGGAACAGAAAATTGGTTTTAGTAATGCGATAGAGAGGACAGAAACAAAGATATATATTGAACAAGCACTGGAGGAACTTTAGCCGGAGCTTCGGGAAATTATAATTTTGTTTTATTTTCAGGAATGTAAGCTTACAGAAATTGCGGATATATTGCAGATTAGTTTACCTTTAGTCAAATATCGGCTGATAAGGGCAAAAGAACAATTAAAGCAACTTCTTGGAAAGGAGGAAAATAATGGAGCTGGAGAGAGAACTTCTAATGTATAAAGAACAGCAAGCTGTAGCAGCAAAGGAAGAAAAAATATCGGAAACAATCAAAAAATCGAGAGAATTATTTATATTATCTGAGCAGCAACACTCTATTAATTATTTTGAGTTCCTGATTGCGCAATTTCGGTTAATAAGGAAAAGATGGTGGATATTGCAGACGCTTATGTTAAGTCTGGTTTTTATAATTTTACCCAATATGCAGGATAAGAATTCTGTGCTCCGAATATTGGGTGTAATAGGAGTTTTGTTTGTGGTGCTTATAATACCTGAATTTTGGAAGAATAAATCCTGCGATTGTATGCAGATAGAAGGTACTTGCCTGTATTCACTGAGGCAGATTTATACAGCCAGAATGATTTGGTTTGGTATTGTTGATATGTTCATCCTGACTTGCTTTTGCATTACTGTCCATGGGAAATTAGGACTTGCAACAGTGGAACTTTTGGTACAATTTTTATTTCCGATGTTAGTTGCTGCCTGTATTTGCTTTGGGACATTATGCAGTAATACACAAACAAATGAAGGGACAACGATATTATTTTGCTTACTGTGGAATACGGTGTGGTGCTTTGTTATTTTAAATGAAACAGTATATAAGGCAATTACTTTTCCTGTTTGGTGTGCATTGTTTGTGTTTTTTATAGCATTTTTAGCAGGAGCTGTTTACAAAACAATACATGATTGTAATAAATGCTGGGAGGTGAACTTTGGTGGAATTACAAATGGTTAATTTAACAAAACGATTTGGAGATTTTACAGCGGTAAACGATATAAATATTAGTATTACAAATGGGGTATATGGTCTTTTGGGTGTTAATGGTGCCGGAAAAACTACTTTAATGAGAATGATATGTACTCTGCTTACACCAACAAGCGGGCAAATATTGTTTGATGGAAAAGATATTTTGAAAATGGAAGAAGAGTATCGGAATCTTTTAGGCTATTTACCACAGGAATTCGGATTTTATCCGGAATTTTCGGTAAAGGATTATCTTTTGTATATAGCAACTCTAAAAGGTATTCGACCGGTTGTTGCAAAGAAAAGAGTGAGGGATTTGTTGGAGCAGGTTGGACTTACAAATGCACAAAACAAAAAAATGAAAAAATTGTCGGGGGGTATGAAACGTAGAGTCGGAATTGCACAGGCATTATTAAATAATCCGAAAATATTGATATTGGATGAACCTACCGCCAGGCTTGATCCAACGGAAAGAATACGTTTCCGTAATCTTATAAGTGAGCTTTCTAAGGAAAGAATAGTTATATTGTCCACGCATATTGTTTCAGATGTTGAATATATAGCAAATGAAATTTGGCTAATGAAGAATGGGAGGCTCATGCAGCAAGGCAGCCTGAATGATGTTTTGGGTTCTATGACTGAAAAGGTCTGGTCGCTTGTTGTATCACAGGCAGAAGCGGAAAAGGTTATGAAACAGTACAAGGTTTCCAATATGAAAACAGACAGGGGTGGTGT
>CALZHV010000147.1 GCA_945787485.1 uncultured Lachnospiraceae bacterium | reverse complement strand
AATAAGTGCGGCAATTACAGCTGCTGAAACAGGTCACCTTGTGCTTGCAACACTTCATACAAACAATGCAGCACAGTCAATAGAACGTATTATTGATGCATATCCGCCACATGCACATAATCAGGCGAGAACACAGCTTGCGGGCGTTTTAAAGGGTGTCGTTACACAGGTGCTTGTTCCGAGAGAGATTGAAGAAGGAATGGTAATGGCAACAGAGGTCCTTATTAATAATGAAGCTGTTTCAAATATGATTCGTGAGTCAAAGACACATCAGATAAATTCTACACTTCAGGGTGGACTTAATGTCGGAATGCATACACTCAACTGGGATTTAAGAAGACTTGAGAAACATGGTTATATTTCAAGGGAAAATGCTCTTAAGTTCTGTTCAAGTGTTAAGGAATACGATAGTCAGATATAATAAAAATATAGCATAATCAGGGACTGTTTATAGCGGGATGTCATAAAGAAGGCATGAAGCTAAAAACAGTCCCTTTTAATTTGACAAAATTAAAGAGTAAGACTAATATATTTCTTGGAACAGATAAGCCATAATAAAAAATGGCAACTTTATTTTTATATTATTTTATATTTTGACGTACAACCGGGAGACGAAAATGGAAGGAAAATTAGGAAGAAATGATTTGTGCTGGTGCAACAGCGGAAAAAAGTATAAAAAGTGCCATGAAGCATTTGATTCAAAAATAGATTCATTTAGAAGAAAAGGTGTCAGAGTGCCTGGGAGAAATATTATAAAAACGCCTGAACAGATTGCCCTGATAGAGGAAAGTGCAAAGATTAATATAGAAATTTTAGATTATGTGGCTGACCACATTAAAGAAGGTATTTCGACACAGGAAATAGATGAATGGGTGTATAATATAACAACAAAGCATGGCGCAATACCTGCACCACTTAATTACGAGGGATTTCCTAAGAGCGTATGTACTTCAGTAAATGATGTGGTATGTCATGGGATTCCGTCAAAGGATATGATTCTTATGGATGGAGATATAATAAATGTAGATGCTTCAACCAATTTAAATGGATATTTCTCTGATTCTTCAAGAATGTTTTGTATAGGAAATGTTTCAGATGAAGATAGAAAACTTGTAGAAGTTGCAAAGAAAAGTATTGAGGTTGGGCTTGATAAGGTTAAACCATGGGGTTATCTTGGAGATGTCGGACAGGCAATTAACGATTTTGTAAAATCAAATGGTTATTCTGTTGTCAGAGAGATAGGAGGACATGGCGTTGGCCTGGCATTTCATGAGGACCCTTGGGTAAGCTATGTTTCAAAAAAAGGTACCGGAATGATTATGGCACCGGGATTGATGTTTACAATTGAGCCGATGATAAATATGGGTAAACACAACATTTTTATTGATGAAGAAGATGATTGGACTGTATATACTGAAGATGGATTGCCGTCTGCACAGTGGGAGGTCCAGCTTGTTGTTACGGAAGACGGGTATAAAATAATATCATATTAAGAAAGGGGTAATTAGTTTTGGGAGTATGCAATAATGCTGTAAGAGAAATAAACATTCCTTCTATTTTAAAAGTTGAAAAAGATATATTAAAAAATACCGGTAATATTCTGGAAGAACTCGGACTGACAAAAGTTGTTGTGCTTTTTGGTAATGGATTGGTTGATATGTTCGGCCGAGATGTTTTGAACGGCATGAAGGAATGCGGAGTTGAGGTTTTGCAGTATCAGGAAATGGATACTGTTGAAATAAATGAAATAATGAAGCTTGCGTTTTCTTTTCCGAATTCAACTCAGGCTGTAGTTGGTATAGGCGGAGGAAAGGTGATTGATGCTGCAAAATATTGCGGCTATTTGCAAAATATTGCTTTTGTAAGTGTCCCTACATCTGCATCAAGTGATGGCTTTTCTAGTGCAAGTGCATCACTTATTGTTGAAGGAAGAAGAAAATCTTTGCCTGCGAAATTGGCAAATGTTATTTTGGCTGATATAGATGTAATAAAAAAAGCACCTGACAGATTTATATATTCGGGTATTGGAGATATGATTTCCAAGATAACTGCATTGTACGATTGGCAGTATGAGGAAGATATGGGATATGGCAAGGTGGATGATTTTGCAATGATGATATCCAAGAAGGCTGTTAACAGTTTTGTAAGAACACCTTTTACTGATATAAAGGATGACAGATTTATAAAAGAATTGCTTGATTCGCTTGCAATGAGTGGTATAGCAAATGAAATCGCAAGAAGCAGCGTTCCGACAAGCGGAAGTGAGCATTTGATATCTCATGCATTAGATAAAATATTGGAAAAACCACAATTACATGGTGTTCAGGTTGGTGTTTCAACATATTTGATGAGCATTGTTCAGGAACACAGAACAAAGAGGATTGATACAGTATTTTCGACAACAGGTTTCTGGGAATATGTCAAGACTGTTGAAATGAAAAAATCGGATTTTGAAAAAGCCATAGATATAGCTCCATCAATTAAGCCGTTCAGACATACTTATCTGCACGAAGAAAAATACAGAGAAAGAGCAAAAGAAATTTTGAAAACTGATTCAAGATTGTGCGACATATTGGTATAACATGCTAAAGGATAAAGATATAAGGGAATCGTTATTCGAATTCCTTGAGGAAAAATATGATAAAATCAGAATAATTGAAGAAAAGAGCATGGGAGAGTCACGTGCTGATGTTGTCGCGATTCTTACAGATAAAATTGTTGGTATAGAAATAAAAAGCGATGCCGACAGTTATGCACGATTAGAACGTCAGATTAAGGATTATGAGCTTTATTTTGATTATAACTTTATAGTTGTAGGAAGTACACACGCAAAAAGCGTGGTAGAACATGTGCCAAAACATTGGGGTATTGTCTCTGTTGAACAATTTGATAACATGCTTGATTTTTATATAATAAGGGAAGCAGATATTAATCCTAATTGCAAAATAGAAAAGAAAATCAGAATATTATGGAGACCTGAGCTGGCTCATATTCTGGCAATAAAGGAATTTCCGGCTTATAAAGCAAAAAGCAAAGAATTTGTCAGAGACTATCTGGTAGGAAAAGTTGAAAGACAAGAGCTTGATAAACTTATAAGTGATGAATTGTTTGAAAGAGATTACAATACTATAGCTGAGGATATTATGAATTACAGAAAAAATCAAAATCCCAAAAAAAGAATTAGAAAAAAGAGATATAAAAAATCTGTATAAAATCATAGTATATTAAAAATAAGCATAGCAGCCTTTAAAACTGCCACGCTTATTTTTTTGCGTTTCATTATAAATGTATATAACGCCGGTTTTTAATTATCGGAATTATCATATTTTTCGGACAAATCATCAATATCTGAACTGAACGTTTCAAGAGGCTGCTTTAACGTCTCTTCTAAAGCTTCGCGTTCTTTCTTTTTGTGAATAAGATTTATTAAATTAGTATAAATAATATTATTGTAACTACAATGATAGCAAATGCTACAATAAAAATTTTAAGTACAGATGATATTGTTTTTGCAAAAACGTTAGTCTCGTTTTTGATTGTTTGGTCCTTGACAAGTAAAACATAAGGCTGAATACCACCCGTGCATTCGTAAAATTCAAGGCAGGCACTTACAAGATTTTGTTTGGTATCTACCCAATTCAAGTCATCTCTGTAACATGTTTTTTTGAAACTTTGCTCCGGTTTAATTGGTTTTGTTTCATCTTTTTTTATTTCGTCAAGCGTTTGGTTAAACATACAGCTTAGCTGAATTCCAAGATCATCATTATAATTATCATCATACTTTTCCCACATTGTTTCAATGTAGTCATCAAGAATCTTCGCAGCATTGTTTCCGTAAACAGCCTGGACTGTGTCTGATTCGGATATAACTATCAACAGTGCATCCTGCCGGTCTTCAAATATTATGTCATATTGGTCATTTGCATACTCGGTTATCTTGCTGTCAAAACTTGATGATGAGCTGCCGGATTTGTTGCTTATGCGTGCAAAAAGAAAGATTAATGCAAATACGATTATTATAGCAAGCAGCGTAGTAAAAGCACTTTTGCTTGAACGGCTGTATGAACGATTTGAATAATAGATATAATAAATACATTTTACATTTTTTATATAAAACAGTAAACTATATAAAAACATTTTTTTACTAATAAAAAAAATAGTGTTATAATGAATGAAATTATTTTGCATGAATTACAAAATATTAAAAGAGGACATAATATAAAATAATATTAGATTAATATGGAGAGAAAAAATGCGTATAGGTATGGGATATGACGTCCACAAGCTTGTTGAAAACAGAAAACTTATTTTGGGCGGAGTTGAAATTGAATATGAAAAAGGATTACTTGGACATTCTGATGCGGATGTTCTGGTACATGCAATAATGGATGCATTGCTTGGAGCGGCTTCGTTGGGAGATATAGGAAAACATTTTCCGGATACGGATCCGAAATATAAAGGAGCTGACAGCATAGAGCTTTTAAGACATGTCGGAAAACTTATTGATGAAAATAATATGCTGATTGGCAATATAGATGCGACTGTAATTGCGCAAAGACCAAAATTAGCACCATATATAGAAAATATGAGGAACAACATTGCAAATGCATTAAACATAGATATTAATCAGATAAATGTAAAAGCCACTACCGAAGAAGGGCTGGGTTTTACCGGAGACGGAAGCGGAATTAGTGCACAGGCAATATGTCTGCTTGAAACTATTGATAATTTTGATTACAGAATAAACGGAAATGTTGCATATAGTGAAGAATCAAAATGTCAGGGATGCCGGGGATGTAGAATATCAAATGAATACTAAAAAGTTAACATACAAATATAATGATAAAGAAAATTTAAAAGAAATAAGAAAAATATGGGATGACATTTTCAATGACTCTGTTGGCTTTACAAATTACTACTTTAATGTGGTTTGTAAAGAAAACAGGGTTTTTACAGTTTGTGATAACAATAAGGTAATTGGAATGATACATTGCAATCCATATAAAATTCTTGTTAATGATATACCGGAGGATGCTGTTTACATTGTTGGAGTTGCTGTTTTGCCTGAGTATAGGGGAAAAGGCATTATGAAAGAAATGTTAAAATGTGCACTAAAGGATATGAAAAGCAGAGGTATAAAATTGGCTTTTTTGATGCCGGAAAACGAGAATTATTATATTGGCAGCGGCTTTAGTAATGTGATTTCCAATTATGACTATAAAATAATAATCCCGACACATGAAATTGAACAAAATATAATTACAACAGTATCTGTCGAAAAGATGAATGAAAAAGAAAAAAACGATTTGGCCGTTAAAATAAACAATTATCTTGCTTCTAAATATGATATATTCTGTGAAAGAAATAGTAATTATTTTGATAAAATAGTTGCTGAATCGCAAGCACAAAACGGTAATACGGAAATATTGGTTCGCCAAAATGAAATAATCTGTTTTTTTAGTTATTGCATATATGACGGATGTATGTACATTGAGCGTTTTATTATGCTTAACAATAATGATGC
>CALZHV010000146.1 GCA_945787485.1 uncultured Lachnospiraceae bacterium | reverse complement strand
ACAGCTCTTTCCACAAGCTTTCTTATTCCATTTCCAACAAAGCTTTTTACCTCTGCCATTGTTCTTTCAGGCAATCCATTTTCTGTAAGTGCATAGTTCATACAATCTGTCAAATCTTCAAGTGTATATAAAATTGTTCCATCCATGTCAAATATAATAAGCTTGTATTTCATAGTATTACCTTCCTTAACATACATTTTTTCCGAAGCTATTTTATCACGAAGCCAATAAAAAATACAAGCATCAGCATATTCCTGATGCTTGTATTTTTAGTTTATTTTGCAAGATATCTTGCCGTAACCGTACTTCCATCCTTCGTCTCACTGCCATATTAAATACATTTAATTGATTTAGATGCAGACTACAAATACAAATCCATAAATTGACCTTTTTTATCGCTGTACGGATTTTGCTTCAAACCCTTCTTTGTATAAATGTTTTTCAATTTACGTTCATCATTCAAATCTGTTCTTGTTTCGATGGTATTTTTGCCGGCTACCATCGGTGTCTGCTCTTTGCCGTTTTCCCTATTTGTCTCTTTAGCATCCTGCTGTTCGGGGGCGTCCTTGCCATTTACCGTTCGGTTAAATCCATAAGCTATTGATGATGCGAAATTGTTAAAATTTCTCAAATCAGATATGTTCACCGATAACACCTCCCCCTATTAATTTGTCCGCCATACAGCTTTTTCACATCCTAAATCATATAAAAATTATATCTCTTATAACATAATAGCGCAAGAAATTTTCTCATGAAATTTTCAGTAATTACACGGCCACAGACAGATAGTAAAGTTAAGGCATTTCAACTCCAACAATCTTAAATGAAAGCTTAAGATATAATGGCTGAACAATAAATATAATTACATATGCCAGGATAAAACATTTTATAAGACTCGAAATCATTACAATTGACACAGGAGGTCTTCCTGCTTCAATCTCACTTTTAGCAGCCTCAAGACCTTTAAGCTTTTCGTTTAAACCTGCCAATTTTTGATTTGCTCCATCAAGCTGTCCTGTAAGTGCAGGATCATCAGGAGTATTGGCAAGCTGTTCATTTAGTGTATCGATTTCGTCCTGTGCCTGTGTTATTTCCTGCTGTGCTGCTGAAATTTCGTTATCCTTTGCTGCTACAGCCTTGTTTATTCCGGCATTTGCACCAAACATGGCAAGTGCTACCATAATAATAGTAAGTAACGGAGTATAGATTATGTTTGATACAAGACTTCCCAAAGCAAGTCTTCCCCACTTATTCTTTATCCCAAGCTTATCATTTATACTGTCTGATAACTTTTTCTGGTTGATTAAAAATCCGATAATCAATGCAATTAATGTAGAAACTACAAATGATATCAGCCAGCTTACAACCGTAAAATGTCCTGATGTCGCTGTTCCAAATAATGATAAACAGAAACTCATTGTTACACCCATAAGGATATTCATAATCCTAGTTACTTTTTTTTGAATAGCTTCCATTTTTTCTTTTCCTCCCCTGTTTCATCAAGCTTAAAGCAATGATTTTTTATATCTCCGGCAATATTTCTTCTGACATTTTTGGTTGGTTTCCAACCATTTTTAATCTCAGCAATGGCAAATTTGTAAGGTGTCAAACGATTATGTCTCATCGCTATACCTTCCTCCATTGTTTGTACCGGAACAACTCTGTCATTTGGTTTGATTTCCTCATAGCAGCCTTCGCTCTTAAAGAATTCATAATCTACCGGTGTATGTCTTTGAAGTTCAAATGCAAGATCCTTGAAGTTCTTGTACACACCCTCGCCATAGAAGTTTTTCTGTGGTCTTATTTCATTATTTGCAAGCAAAATAATATTTGCAAGAAATTCATCATAGGTCATTGGTTTAGTATCAAATAAAGCGGCAAGCTTATCATTTGCTTCATAAACTCCGGCAAATGTTTCACCGCCAAACGCAGCATAAGTCATAAACCTTTCGCGCAGCATAAAGAAATCCCTTGAACAGCTTTCGTTGGTACTATCAGTTACACACCCCGTTATTGTCCACTTTGAAAAATAACCATCGCTGTCCCACACATCTGCCAAAAACGGCTCAAGATCATATCCTCTGCTTGGACGTCTTCCGAACTGCACATGCCTGTCCAGCCATGCTTTGTAAACACTTCCATAAGAGCCGTAATTTTGTTCGCCAAATGATATACATATATCATTATCCTTTTCAACTTCCTTGAATAAATCTATATATGTATCTTTATCATTTAATACACATAATCCGTTTGTGTAGCACGCACTGCATGAAATACACGGCTGAATCTTATAATCTCTAATAGCGTATGTATCTACCTTTTCAATTCCATGTTCCTTGAAAAAGTCTCTTGCATATTGCATTTTCTGATTAATAAGCTCATTATTCCCATCTGTTCCATCGAGCAATATGACTCTGTGATGATTGTGTTTTGCCTTTACATCCTCTGTCGGCGTAGTTACAAACTCTCTGACATATTCATACCATGCGCATATCTCATTTTTTCCTTCATCACTAAATAAATCACTATCCTTGCTTGACCATGATGGTATATATTTTGCACCTAGTGATTTAATTCTTGATTCCATGAATGAATGGGCTGCCACGTCATAATTTCTTATACTTCCTGAAAAATAAGTAAATGGCTTATCCTTCAGTTTATCCTTGCAAGCCTTCTCCATCTCGTCAAAGAAAACGATACTTTGCTGATGCGCAAAAAAATGAAATAAGGATGAAATATATATAATAAGATCTGCTTTTTCAACAGCCTCTATATATTCATCCTTAAATTTACCCGTTCCAACGATTTTTATATCAAACTCATCGTCGACGTACAATTTTTCAAAAAAATACATTGACTGAAGTGTGATACTGTCATCGTTTTTTGGGCTTCCGCTAAAAACTAATACTCGCATTATTTCACCCCCTATCCCTTTTAATTTGTTTAATGTATTAGTAAAGCATATTACTTTTCAGCTTCATATTCTTTTATCACTTCTATAACCAATTCGTATTTTTTCAATACATCCTTATACAAATCTTCATCAGCTTTGTTTTCACGACTTCTAAGCTGTTCTGTCAATGCGCTTACAGCATTTGTCAATGCTTCAAATCCAAGATTTGCCGACAATCCTTTAAGTGTATGTGCTGCATCAAAGGATGCCTCAATATCTCCGTCATTAACTGCCCTTGTCAGCTCCTCCATTGTTTTATCATTTGGAAACTTTAATATAAATTTATCTATTAATTTATCCATCTGCATACGCATTTTTACATCTTCATAGTTTCCGTTCAATTTCTCATAACATTCCTGTAAAGTCATTTTCTCTCATTTCCCCCAATAATCAATTATTCTTGCTTTTATTAAGCAAATGTATAGTTTTTCTTAACAAAGCAAAGCACAATACTTTATAAATTATATTAATTATAGTTTTTCTGCTTTTTATTGTCAATGAGTGAACTTTTGTTTATTTATATATTAGATGAACTTTTTCCATATTTTAGTTTCTTTTCATTTGTTTACTTTTCATTTGTGCCTTGATTCTGTTGTGACTTTAATCCGAACCGATATGTCATTAACCGAATGATAAAGATATTCCCTCAGTCTTTCATCATCCTCATAATAATTTATTACCATAATATCAATTACTTTCTTCAATTTTTTTCGCAATTGCTCCGGATTGCTGTCTCGTATTTCCTTTTCGGAAATATAATTTAACAGTACCTTCTTTAATACAACTTCACATATATTATCTATCATCTTTTTATATCCTGCATTGTATTCTATAAGCGCTTCCGTCACATATTGCTTTGGAAATCTGCCGAGAAATTTCTGCTCCAGCTCAATACAGGTTAAATATTCATATATTTTATCAACACCGGTGTGCTCCATGTTATTTACAAACACCGGGTAATCTAATGTAAGAATCGTATTTTGTGGTTCAAATTTGTAATCGTACCATTTGAAAAATTCCGGCATACCCTTAACCACCGTATCATATAGACATTCATTATCATAGCTTGAAAAAGAAATCATAATTTCATTGTACATGGCAAGAGCTTCTTTCGTCTTTTCCTTTACGCGACATGCTCCGGCTTCATACATCTCTAAAATTGACATATCATCTTTCTTCACCAGTGAATAGTTTTCTGTTTTGTTCGTTTCTTTAATACTGTATATTACAGCTCCCATCAGCTTATTTGCCACTTCGTACGTAACAGATGTGCTCTCTTTTGAAGTGTATCGCTCTGCCAATTTAGAAACAATAGGCACAAGCTCTTCCATTTCATATTTCATGCAAGTTTCCCCCATCAAATTAATTACTCTCTTAGTATCCCGCACGTATTGCTTTTGCAAAATTGTAAAGACATGTACCTTCAAGATAATCCAAATCCCCAAAGCATACATTATCAAACTGCTCTCTCATAAAATGAAGAAGCTCATCGTCCGTTACTTCATCCATCGTTTCATTTTTATACAAATAAAATATCTCCTGCAGTCTTATTATTGTATCTGCATAATTATCTTGTTCAATATAATTCGAATCACAAAATTCAAATATTAGCCTTGGTAATATAGTCTCGCCAAACTCAACTCTTCCCTGCTCCTTAAGCGTATTTTTTTTATTTTCTATAATAAGCTCTGCATCCTGTTCTGACAGTGAAAGTCCATATTTTTCAGTATACTTATTCGTCTCAATTACTTTTGTTATTTGGTTATTTTGTAATAAATCCAGCCAGTTGTCTGCCATAAAATTTATCCCCCATCTTTAATGATAGGTCATTATAACACCCTGTCTACTTCATGAGCAGACTTGAATTTTTGGTCATTTTGTGGTAATATAAAAAAGAAATAAGTACCCGACCACTGCTCAAAGTTTTGGGTACTTATTTCTTAAGTTTCAAATCGGATTCTGTCTATGAGAGAATCTTTTCTAACTGATTTTCCTATTATAAATATCATAATAATCTGAACAACTACAAGCACGGCAATCATAATAAGGGTTGCTGTGAGCGGATAATGATAATTCCTTATGTTGAACATTCCATGGTCTTTTGCCCATATGAACACGGGATAACCGACCAGACTTCCTCCTCCTACAGCTACAAGCAGAGTTCCTATAGTGTAAAATAAACCTTCCAATTGCAGCATGAGCTGAAGCTGGGAATCAGACATGCCAACCGCCTGCAGCATACCCAGTTCTTTTTTTCTGACATGTACACTATTAATCATGGTATTAATCATATTCATAATGCAGATTGCTCCTAATATGCCAAGAAACGTATAACAGGCACATCTTGTAAGGGTCATTCCGGAATTCCATGTATCAAAGTAATATTTCCAGGTTTCCATCTGAATTCTGCCATTTTCTTTCACAATGGTTTTAAGCCTTTCTTCTACATCCGGGTCATATTTTTTATCTGCAAATATACGGTAATACATATTCAGATTATTGTCGCTGAAGGTACGTAGTCCTTCCTCCGCCATAATTAGATAACTATAGCTTGTAAAGCCTAAATCATAATCACCAATGGCAGCAATCTCCAATTGCTTCCGGT
>CALZHV010000145.1 GCA_945787485.1 uncultured Lachnospiraceae bacterium | reverse complement strand
GTAATACTGCATGTAGAAATATTTTATTAGTACACTCTGTCAGTAATACTGCATGGATGTATTTTTATAATAATATTGTATGGGGGAAGACGGTATGAGATTTGTACATATTTCAGATGTTCATATTGGGGCAGATATTGATATAGGCAGTAAATGGGAAAAAAATGCAAATAAAGAGATACAGGAAGGATTTATTGCTGTAATAGATTATGTCGAAGCAAACAATATTGATTTTTTGTTTATTACAGGAGATTTGTTTGACAATGTTCCCGGAACGAAGGAACTCGAATTTGTTGACAGTCAGCTTGCCAGGCTTGTAAATACCAATATTATTTATATAGCAGGACAGAATGATTATCTTAAGCAGGGTGCTAAAATTCATAAATTCAGATTTGTTTCCAATATATATGTTGCCGGGTTAGAGAATTATTTTAACGGAGCAACAGGAGAAAAAAAGGGCATAAAGTCATCCAGTACTGAACCGGTTGTTGATTGTATTCGATTTGAGGAGCAAAAGGTGGAGGTATATGCCATAAGTCAGAAACTTCCGGTTAATTATGAAAATGATACATCATTTGCATATGTACATCGAAGGGATTATATAAATATTCTGCTTGCATACGGCGGAAGTGACAATGAGGTTCCTTTTGTACCGGAAGAGCTTCATACTATGGGCTTTGATTATGTAGGTCTTGGATATAAGCACAGTTATGAGGCTTTTTCAGAGGGAAAGGTTTGTTATGCAGGCTCGTTACTTCCTCTTTGTGCAAAAGAAGTCGGAGAACACGGATTTATTAAAGGTTATGTTGATAAAACCATTTGTTCAACAAAATTTGTTCCGCTTAAAGGAAGAAGATATCTGGATATACATAAAAATGTTTGCAGCACTGATACGGTTGCTGAGCTTGAAAAATATTTCGAGGATATTATTTCAAAAAACAAACATGCAATATATTCTATCTATTTAGACAGAGAAAAAGACTGTATTACTGACTTTGATTTTTCTAATCTGAAAAAGAAATACAGGATACTTAAAATAGAAGGTGAAAAGCCGGAAACAGTTGATGTTCACAAGCTTATTGCGTTAAATGTAGGAAACGCATTTGGAGAAAATTTAAAAAGAATAAGTCATACGGATTCAAAAAAGAAAGAGCAGGCTTTAATCATATATTCCAAAGCAATGCACAACAAAATCTGGGGAGACAACAATCCCAATATGGATTTTGAGCGTGCGGATGACAAACAGATTGAGAATGCTCATTCGACACTGATGGAAGAATATAAGTGTGAGCTTACTGAGATATATAAAGAAATCGAAAAATGCGAAAAAGCTGATTTGGAAATAAAGGAGCAGCTGGAACAGTATCCGGACCAGACGGGAAGAATTAATCTGCTGAAACCGCAAATCGCTATGTTAAAGAGTGATATTGAGCAGACAAAATACAGAGATAAACAGATAAATAAAATATATTCGCTCCACAGGATTAAGACTATTTTGGCGTTTGATGCTCCGTTTGCCGTTGTTTTTTTGATAGTATCAACAGTTGGAGTTTTTGATGTGTTTGTAATGAGAATATGGGATGAATGGCTAAATTTTCTTATAGCGCTTATAATTTTGATGATTCTCGTGTCAGGGACAGTATTTTTGATGTACAATAAGACAAGGATATTTTCTCGAAGGCTGTTCGACGGTGAAGATGCTGCGACTTTACATGTAAAATACAATAATGAGATTGCACAGCTTGAACATGAATTATATGAAAAAGAGAAGCTGATTGCTCAATATGAATCGGATTTGGTAAATCACAAAAAATACAAAGAACGAGCAGAAATGCTCAAAGAAAAATCTGCAAAGATAGCTGACAGATTTAATGTTCTCATGCTAATTATAGGAAAATAAATATTAGGTGGTGTTACATTGATAGAAATATTATTAGCTACATATAATGGAAGTGAATATATAGAGGAACAGATTAATTCTATTTTGTCACAGACATTTAAAGAGTGGCATCTCACGATAAGGGATGATTTTTCTACCGACGATACATATGATAAATTATTGGAGTTTCAGGGAATGTATCCGGAGAAAATTAAAGTACTTGAGGATAGAACGGCATCAAAAAAGGCATGCTTTAACTTTATGAGGCTTACAAGGTATGCGATGGAAAATGTCGATGCTCCGTTTTATATGTTTTGCGATCAGGATGATGTCTGGGAGCCGGATAAAATTGAGCAGACATTTAATATGATGAAAAAAATGTCACGAAAGTACGGAGAAAATATACCTTTGCTTGTACATACCGATTTGTTTGTCGTTGACGAAAACTTATCAATCATTTCTCCGTCATTTATGAGATACACTAATTTGGATGAATCAAAGAATTTGTGTGACCTTTTGATTATGAATTCTGTTGTAGGATGTACAATAATGGTAAACAGATGCCTTCTTGAGATGTTTTCAAAGGCTCCGGAGTGCGACAGAATCCATATGCATGATCATTTTATGGCACTTATTGCAGCAACTTACGGTAAGATTGGATACGTAAAATGTTCAACCATAAAATACAGACAGCATAATGATAATTCCATGGGAGCAGCAGATGCAGCTTCGTTTACACATAAAATAAAAAGATTTGCCAATGGTTCAAAGCATTACAAGGAAGATGTGATGCTGACATACAAACAGGTGGGATTATTGCTCGAATTATATGAAAATGAAAATCCGAAGCCGGATGAAAAAATAGTTTCGCTTTTGCATGGGTATGCGGAGCTTGAAAATGCTGATAAGTTAAAAAGAATAAAGTTCTATATTAAATATAAAATATTAAAGAAGGGCTTTTCAAGATGCATTTTCCAATTGCTATGGGCATAAATGGGGAATGATTAATAGGAGAATGGTTAAAGTATGTTGAAGAAAATAATATTTACGGTATTGACGGTTGCCTGGATGGGAGTAATATTTTGTTTTTCCTCGATGGATTCGGTTCAGTCAACTGAGGTCAGCATGTCTGTGGGGGAATGTGTTGCCGAAGCATTTGTGCCGAACTATGATGATATGGATGAAGAACAGCAATATCAGATTGCATCAAAGATTGATCACCCAATAAGAAAAACAGCACATGCAACAGAATATGCCATATTGGGATTTCTTCTGACATTTGCTGTTTCAAGCTATTCAGATAATGGAAAAATGAGACTTAGTGCATTTCCGGCAGGTGTATTTTATTCGGTTACAGATGAGCTTCATCAGAAGCTGGTATCAGGAAGAAGCTGCCAGTTTACGGATGTATGCATAGATTCGGGAGGAGTACTGTTTGGTGTTATATGTGCATGTGTAATATTACATATTATAGATAAGAATAAAAATAAAAAAATGGCGTAATCACGCCATTTTTTTATTTGCGTTTAACAAAAACCATTGTTGAACCCTCACTGTCCGTAGTTGAAAAATCGATAGTGATTGATTCTTCTTCTTTGTCATATGTCCCGTATAATTGGTTTGAATCATCATAAAATGTAATGTTTGTACCGGTGAATTTGATATTACCGGATGTTACATCGTTCATCTCGTTTGTTTTGGTAACCATTTTAAAGGTATCACCTTTTATCTCGAGGTACAATTCAATTCCCAAATCCTGTGGTGTCATATCAAGCTGATTTAGTGATTCTGCTAATTCGTCATCAAGTTTGTAATCGTATATTCCGTCATATTTGTCTTTTGATGAAAGAATAGTTCCGGCCGCAATAGCTATTACAATTAGAACTGCTGCAATTATACCGACGATAATGCCGGTTTTTTTGTTTGATTTTTCTTTTGCAGAAGTTTCATTTTCGGTCATTATATTTTGAGTAAGAATATCTGAAATAGTCATTTTTTCTGCCGAAACATCAGTTTCACAAATTGGACATGTGTCTGCGCTATCAGGGATTTCTGTTGAACAATTTGGACATACCATAATGTATCCTCCTTATCTTACACAAGCTTCGTTATGAAGAGTGTGAATTGTCATTCCTGTGTCACCGGACACGTTCATGTTATACTAACATACTTTATCATATTATGACAAAAATGTATAGGCTTGATTATAAAATTAAGTGTAAAGGGTATGATTATTATTTTTTTAAGAATTTTTTAAGAAAAATTAATATATTACAATAATGTTGGTTAAATATTATAATTGTATTATGGAAATATTTTCATATTATTATATGACTGAAATTTAGGTGAATGTGTATAGAATTGGTATGTAAATTTGGTAAACATTTGTGTTGCAAAATGAAAAATACTTGATAAAATAGGGACAACTCATTAAAGTGTCCTATGAGATACATGTAAAAGCGAAGGGGGAAAAAAGAAATGAGAAAGAAAATTTTAGGAATTTGTTTGGCAGCAACAATGGCAGCAATGCTTTGTTCATGTGGCTCAAAAGATAATACTGTTTCAATGAGCACAGAAGCAGATACAACAACTGAACAGGCATCTACAGAAGAAGTAACAGAAGCAACTGAAGAAACAACAGAAGAAGCTGAAGAAACGACAGAATCAACAGCAGAGGTGCAAGTTGATTTGGAGTCTACAATCAGAGCTCTCATTGAAGAAAATACATATTGTATGATGGATGTATTTATGCTTAGTAATCTTCCGATTAAGGGAGAACCACAGGATGGAGTATATGTATATGAAGTAGATGATGCTAAGTTTCCGACATATCAGGCTTTTGAAGATTATATAAAGTCTGTTTATGTTAATACAGAAGCTGTAAGATTATTAAATGATTATCCGCAGGAAGCAGAGCCTTTGTACATAGATGTAGACGGAAAGCTTTACATAGATACATTAAAGTCAGGCGGTGTAGGATATTATGTATCATGGGATGATTATACAGTTGAGATTAAAGCGTCAACAGATACAACATGTAATTTCGTTATCCATACTGTTATAACTGAGCCGGGAGACGAACCTGTTGAAGAGGCATATGATGTAGAAGGTTCAATGACATTGGAAAATGGGGTATGGCTCCTTGATAAAATGTTATATTAATAATTATATAATTTATTATATAATACTTCCCTAACAAAAAATCGCTGTAGACACCGTCTGCAGCGATTTTTGATTTGTTACAATATAGTCTGTTGTAATTAAAAAAACTATTTTTAATTGCAGCAATCAGATGGATTGACCGGTTTGTCAAAAGCCGGATTAAATGCATAGAAATTCTTTTCGTCAAGCTTATCTGTTACCAGTCTCAGACATTCACCGAAACGCTGAAAATGAGCAATTTCGCGTGCACGAAGGAATTTTATCGGTTCATAAACATCAGGATAGTCTCTGCAGAGTCGTAAAAGATTATCGTATGTCGTTCGTGCTTTTTGTTCGGCTGCCATGTCCTCATATAAATCAGTTATAGGATCACCTTTGCTCTGGAACATTGTTGCACTGAATGGTACACCACCTGCGGATTGAGGCCAAACACCTAATGTGTGGTCAACGTAGTATTTGTCAAATCCGGAAGCTTTAATTTCTTCCATTGATAAATTTTTGGTAAGCTGGTAAACGATGGCACCAATTATTTCCATGTGACCGA
>CALZHV010000144.1 GCA_945787485.1 uncultured Lachnospiraceae bacterium | reverse complement strand
AAAGTGATGTATTAGATTCATACTTTGAGGATATGTACCAAAACAATTATGACAGCTTTGCTGATTTGCTGGATGTTTTTTCTAATAATGGTGATGACAGTGAATTAAAAAATCTTATTCTGAAAATTTACAGACTTGCATCAGGCTTTCCGCAGCCTGATAAGTGGATTAATGATGCAAAAAAAGCATTGTCAATCACGGAAGAAAGCGAAGTTTCTAATTTGCCATGGGTGAATGAGCTTTTTAATACGGTTATAAGTAATGTAAAAGATATTTTAGATCAGGCTCAAATTGCAATGGAAATATGTGAGACTCCGGGTGGGCCGGATAAATGCATTGCCACTTCCGAATCCGATATCAAACAAATTGAAGCTGTTTTAAATGCAAATAACATTAAGGAACTCGCCGATGCATTGTCTTCAATAAGCTTTGCAAGAATGGCAATATGCAAAGGCGAAATGTATGATGCTGAGCTTAAGGAGCAATATAAGGAAGCGAGAAATTCATACAAAACTGCAATAAAGGAGCTTGAAAATATTGTAATGGCTCCCGAAGAAATTGTTGAACAGACAAAGCATATAAGCATTTATTTATTGCCGGTTTTGGAAATGGTAGAAAAATTCACAAAGCTTTATTATGAAGAGAAGATGAAAAGAAAGCTGATGGAATTTTCTGATATTTCTCACCTTGCCTATAAATTGGTGTGTGCCGGATATGATGAAAACAAAGTGGCAATACCGACTGAAATCGGAAAAGTTATTGCCCAAAGATATCATGAAATATACATCGATGAATACCAGGACAGTAATTATCTTCAGGAAGATATTCTTACTTCTGTATCGACCTGCTATAAAGGAATAAATAATATGTTTATGGTTGGAGATGTTAAGCAGAGTATCTATAGATTTAGAAATGCAAGACCTGATTTATTCCTAAAAAAATATGAAAGATACAGCGATGAAGGACCTGAGATAAAGATAGAGTTAAAGAATAATTTTCGTTCGAGAGCGGTTGTTCTTAATGCTGCTAATTATATCAGTTTTCAATTGATGGGAAGAGATTTGGGCGGTATTGAATATGATGACAGTGTCGCATTGGTTCCAAGCAGGAATTTTCCGGTTCCTTCGGAGGAAATTGAAGAAAAAATCAGTCTGTCGACTGAAATAATCATTGTAAATAAAGATTCTGAGACTTCAAAGGAAAACGAAAATTTGTCCGATGATGAAAAGAACATGGAAAAGATTGAGTTGGAAGCTCTTACTATTGCAAAGCGCATAAGGGAACTGACAGAAACAAATCCTATGCAGGTATATGATGATGAACTTTCGGAATACAGAAATGCACAATACAGAGATATTGTAATTTTATCAAGAAATATAAAAGGCGTTGGCAATATCATATACGATGTTCTCACATCACAGGGAATACCTGTATATCTGGAGGAGTCGGGAAGGTATTTTGAAGCAGTTGAAATAAGAGTGATAATGTCCCTTTTGTCTGTCGTTGATAATTGTTATCAGGATATATCATTAGCAGCAGTTTTGCTTTCACCAATGGGTAAGCTTGATGAAAACGAATTGGCAAAAATATGCGATTTCAGCTTGAAAAATGATGACAAAAAAATAACCTTGTATGAAAAATGTGAACTGTATATTCAGTCTGTGGAGGATGAAATAACAGTCAAACTTAGAAAAATTTTTGATATAATTTTGGAGCTTAAAGAGCTGAATCATAATGTATCAATTTCCAAGCTTATTTGGCATGCACTTGAGCTTACAGGTTATTATACATATGCATCTGCAATGCCTATGGGAAATAATAGAAGAGCAAATATAAATATGCTTCTTGAAAAAGCTGAACAGTTTGAAGGCGGAAGCTACAAAGGATTGTTTAATTTTCTGCGTTATGTTGAAAAATTGAAGGTAAATGATGTTGATTTTGGAGAAGCTAATACGATAAATGATGATGCAAATGTAGTAAGAATAATAAGTATGCATAAAAGTAAAGGACTTGAGTATCCGATTGTATTTGCCGGCGGACTTGGAAAACAGTTCAATACAAGTGACAATAAGTCAAAAGTTATTGTTCACGGAGATTATTATCTTAGTTCAAAGCTTATGTATAAGGATGCCAGGTACGAAAAGGATTCTAATATACGAAAGGCTGTTTGCTTTCTTCAGCAAAAGGAAGCAATAGCGGAAGAGCTTAGAATATTATACGTTGCCATGACGCGCGCAAAAGAAAAATTGATATTGACGGGTTGTGTACTGAATCTCGAAAGTATAAAAGCAAAATATCAATATGTTACATTAAGGGACGATTATCTGCTTCCGTATAAGGTAAGGTCCGGTTCAAAATGTTTTATGGAAATGATAATTGCCTGCATGGCAAGATATGATGTCCTTAAAAAGAAAATACCGGGTTTAAATATTAATGTGAAAGAATATGACATGAGCGATGCAATTAAGCTTGGTGTTGACAATGCCGTAAAAATAAAATATGGTGTTATGGACCTTATAGAAAAAATAAATAGTACAACAATAAGAAACAATCCGTATAAAGATTCATTTTCTTATAAATACAAATATGAAGAATATGTGGATATAAAAAGCAAAATATCGGTTTCTGAAATTAAGAAGCAGGCTCTTTATGACGGACAGGAATATGATGTGGTGAATATTCCTGAAATAGTATATTATGACGAAAATACTATGTCAGGAGCCAAAAAAGGTACGCTTGTACATAAGTTTATGGAGCTTTTGGACTTTGATATCAAAACAGGTATGAGTGACAATGAGTATTTAGAACTTGTTAAAGCTTTTAAGAAAAAGCTTATTGATGAAAAAATCTTTTCTGAAGAAGAAGGGTATGCAATAAATACCAAAAAAATAGCAGGAATGCTTAAAAGTGATTTGGGACAGCGTATGATTGCGGCTGCAAATGACAAAAAGCTTTATAAGGAACAGCAATTTTCGCTTGGTATAAATGCATCTAAACATTTTTCGCTTGAGGTTGCAACGGATGATATTATTATTCTTCAGGGAATTATTGATTCATTTTTCTATGAGGGAGAAGAAATTGTAATAATGGATTATAAGACGGATAAAGCAGATGAAGATGAACTTATAAAAAGATACAAGACACAGCTTTTATGCTACAGTGATGCCGTTGAACGCATGACCGGCAGGAAGGTAAAAGAAATGATAATATATTCATTTTATCTCGATAAGCAGATTAAGCTTCCGGCAATATAGTTTTTTGATATGTCAGGAGCACCCGGCATCTTTAGTCATGGGATGAATTGACATACATATGTTTATTTAAAACACATATTTTTAAAAGTAGAAAGGATATTATTATGTCTAGAAATGAACAGGAAACACAGGGAGTAACATTGTTGGGAAACCAAAAGGTTCAGTATCCGAGTGATTACAATCCGGATATTTTGGAATCGTTTGTAAACAAGCATCAGGACAATGATTATTTTGTTAAATTCAATTGCCCTGAATTTACAAGCTTATGTCCTATTACAGGGCAGCCTGATTTTGCTACAATTTATATTTCGTATATACCGGATGTGCGCATGGTTGAAAGCAAATCACTTAAACTGTATCTTTTCAGTTTTAGAAACCATGGCGATTTCCATGAGGATTGTGTAAATATTATTATGAAGGACTTAATTAAGCTCATGGATCCTAAATATATAGAAGTGTGGGGTAAATTCACACCTCGAGGAGGTATATCAATCGATCCGTATTGTAATTACGGAAGACCGGGAACAAAGTGGGAAAAAATGGCATTTGACAGATTGACAAATCATGACATGTATCCTGAGAAAGTTGATAACAGATAAGATGAATTATGAAGAAGCAGTAGATTATATAATAAATATTCCAAGATTTAAGTTTTCTTCTGACAACAGATGTAAGAGTGGGACTGACAATCTTTTATGTGTAATGAATAAACTGGGAAATCCGCAGCTTGCAAAGAAATCTATTCACATAGCAGGCACAAACGGCAAAGGCTCGACAGCCTTGTATACCAAATGTATTCTTAATGAAATGGGTTACAGTGTCGGATTGTTTACATCGCCGCATTTAATTAAAATAAATGAAAGAATATCCGTAAGCTGTAATGAGAACAAGCTAATTAAAAATTATGATATCTCTGATGAAGAATTTGTTTCATGCTTTGATATTGTTTATAAAACGGTATGTGAGCATGAAAATAACGGAGGTTCACCACTTTCATTTTTTGAGATGATGTTTGCTATTGCATCAGTTTATTTTGCCGGAAAAAATGTTGATTATGTAATATATGAAACGGGACTTGGAGGAAGACTTGATGCAACCAATATTGTAAAACCGGATATTTGTGCAATAACGTCTATTGGATTAGACCATATTCAATATCTGGGGGATACAATAGAAAAAGTAGCATATGAAAAGGCAGGAATAATAAAAAAAGATATTCCAATTGTTTACAATACCGGTGATGATAGTGCTGATAAGGTCATTCATCAAGTGGCATCAGATAAGGGCTGTAAGGAAATTAATGTCGGAAAAACCGAATATATAATAAATGAAAAATCAGATAAAGGCATTGATTTTTCATTTCATAATAGATATTATAAATATGTTAATATTTCGCTTGATAAATACATACCGTCATATCAGGTTGACAATTTTATGACATCGATATGTATGTGCAGTGAATTATTAAAATGCAAATTATCTCATGAAATAGTAGAAAAGGCTGCGAATACATTTTTCTGGCCGGGAAGAATGGAATGGCTTAGTGATAATGTAATCGTAGATGGAGCACACAATGAGGATGCGATTGAGAGATTTACCGAATGTGTTGCAGAAATAGCAAAGGGAAAAACTGTGGATTTGCTGTTTGCTGTGGCAGGAGATAAGGATTACGAAGCGATGATTTGCCATCTTGTAAAGCATTTGTCTGTTAATCAGGTAAGTGTTACTACAATAGATTCATCAAGGACAGCGTCGCAAAATACCATTTGTGAGATATTTAAAACAAACGATAATAAGTTGAAAGTAAATTCATATGACAATATACGAGATGCATTTAAAAAAAGCTATGAGGATGCATTGAAGAATGATAAGCTGCTTTTTTGTGTAGGATCTTTGTATCTGGTAGGAAGTATAAAAAAGTATGCACCGGAGGTAATACATGATTAACTTTGAAGAGGAATTAAAACGTTTTCAGCCAATACCTGAAGTAAATCAGGCGGAGGAAGCAATTTATAATAACGATTTAAAAGACATTAGTGATATTGTTATGCAAATGACAGAGGATTTAAGAAACAATATGAATTCTACAACACAAAGAGGAATGAGGTTTTAGCTATGGCTACAAAACGACCGGTACTGTGTGAGGGTTGTGGAGCACAGATATGGAAAAACGGATATTGCTCTTCTTGTGGTATGCATATTGATGTTACGAGAAAAGCACATAACACATCAAATTATTATTATAATATCGGATATGATAAGGCTGCATCGAGAGATTTGTCAGGTGCAATTGAATCACTTACAATGTCGCTTAGATATAATAAGAAAAATATTATGTCGCGAAATCTTCTCGGACTTATATATTACGA
>CALZHV010000143.1 GCA_945787485.1 uncultured Lachnospiraceae bacterium | reverse complement strand
CCTTGTTCATGAGAATCATCTCCGCATTATTATACGGCGGTTGTGTAGTTTATATTACAGCCTGATGTAAGGAAGTTCCACAATATTTTTTATATTTCATTTCCGGGAAATTTTGGTATACCTGCAAAACCCTGTGCAAGGTCTTCTTCTGTAGGAATATAATCTGTCATCGTTCCGTCATGGAATGCCTCGTAAGCATACATATCGAAGTAACCTGTACCGGTAAGACCGAAGAGAATAGTTTTTTCCTCACCTGTCTCTTTACATTTGAGTGCTTCATCAATAGCTGCACGGATTGCGTGTGAACTTTCAGGAGCAGGGAGAATACCTTCTGTTCTTGCAAATTGTTCAGCTGCTTCAAATACCTGAGTCTGTTCTACGGCAACTGCTTCCATAAAGCCATCATGATATAATTGTGAAAGTGTTGAACTCATTCCGTGGAATCTAAGTCCTCCTGCGTGGTTCGGAGAAGGCATAAAGCCACTTCCCAATGTGTACATTTTTGCAAGCGGACAAATCATTCCTGTATCGCAGAAATCGTAAGCAAATTTACCGCGTGTAAAACTTGGACAAGAAGCGGGTTCTACTGCGATAAAACGATAATCTTTTTCACCTCTTAATTTTTCACCCATAAATGGAGCAATAAGTCCACCAAGATTTGAGCCACCACCGGCACAACCAATAATGATGTCAGGCGTAATGTTGTATTTATCTAACGCAATTTTTGTTTCGAGACCGATTACCGACTGGTGAAGAAGCACCTGATTTAATACGCTTCCTAAAACATAACGGTATCCCTCACTTTTGGTTGCAACTTCAACTGCTTCCGAAATAGCACATCCAAGACTTCCTGTTGTTCCCGGATGCTCAGCTAAAATCTTTTTACCTACTTCGGTGGTCATCGATGGTGAAGGAGTAACATTAGCACCGTAGGTACGCATTACTTCACGTCTGAATGGCTTTTGCTCATAAGAAACCTTAACCATGAAAACTTTACAATCAAGGTCGAAATAAGAGCAAGCCATTGAAAGTGCGGTTCCCCACTGACCTGCACCCGTTTCTGTCGTTACACCTTTTAAGCCCTGCTTCTTTGCATAATATGCCTGGGCTAAAGCTGAATTTAATTTATGGCTTCCGCTTGTGTTATTACCTTCGAATTTGTAATAAATCTTTGCCGGTGTACCAAGAGCTTTTTCGAGATGATAGGCACGCATTGTAGGTGATGGACGATATGTTTTGTAATATTCCTGTATTTCCTGAGGAATATCTACAAAAGGTGTTGTTTCATCAAGCTCCTGTTTTACTAATTCTTCACAAAAAATAGGTATAAGCTCTTCAGCAGTAAGTGGTTTAAGTGTTGCAGGATTTAAAAGCGGAGCCGGTTTGTTTTTCATGTCAGCTCTCATATTATACCACTGCTTTGGCATTTCTGATTCTTCAAGATATATTTTGTAAGGGATTTTGTTTTCACTCATTTTTAAGATACCTCCAAGATTTTGTAATCGTTATTTATAATTAATATTTATATTATATCCATTATATAGTTTAATAATCTTGACAAGCACTCAATAATTTTATGATATTACATATGTAAAATGATAATATATGAATATATAATAATAAAAACTTATTACCAAAACAAAAAACAAAAGAAAGGATAAGATTGATTATAAAATATAATTATCGGAGTATAGGCGGTTATGAATATTAAACAGTTAGAATATTTTATAAGTGTTGCTGAAACACTTAATTTTACAAAAGCTGCAAAGCGAAGCTTCATATCGCAGACGGCTATGACGCAGCAGATAAAAGCATTGGAAAATACGGTGGGAGTTCCATTGTTTGTGAGGGATAAGCATCATGTCGAATTGACCAATGCAGGAAAGGCATATCTGGCAGAGGCGAGAATAATTGTGGAGCGAAGCGCCGAGGCGCTTAGACTTGCAAGACTTGCATCCGAAGGTGTAAGTGGCGAAATAACAATTGGATATATAAGAGGATATGGAAGCACGGATTTGGATTCTGTTTTGCGCTCGTTTCACAGTGCATATCCGGGAATAAAAATTAAGCTTATAAGAGAAAACATGAGTGTGTTGCTGGAGCTTCTTGAAAACGGAAAGTGTGATATAGCATTTACGCTTGCACCTATGCAAAAGAAAATGTACCACTATGATTCGTTTTCGCATCTGTATATAAAAAGTTATCCTGTCATGATGGTTCTATATAACGGTCATCCACTTGCAAATAAGGAAAGATTACATTATCATGATTTGGAAGGAGAAGAATTTATAATGATGGAACCCGAGGACAGACCTAAGGATCAGATGGATGAATCTATGCTCATATATGAGCGAGGCGGATTTTATCCTGATGTAGTAGCCTGTGAAGGAGAACCGGAATCATTGCTTCTTATGGTAAGTGCCGGTATGGGTATAAGTATTTTGCCGGAATACATCATAAGATTGTACCAAAAAAATGAAAATATCAAGGTCCTGCCTATGGTTAAAGAGGATGGAACGGCAGAAACACTGGATTTTATGGCAAGCTGGATATCAAAGAATAACAACCCTGCCGTAGAAAGACTTGTGGAATTTATATAAGCAATGGCAGTGATTAGAATTTCGGAAATTTATAATATTGAAAGGAAGAAAAATGGATATTAATAGTACTCTTAATGAACTTGATAAATTGTATGAGCAGGGACGTTTTCCTGAAGCTGAGCCTTTCTTGTTGGAAAAATATGACGAAGCAAAGAAAACAGATGACAATAATGCTGCATTAGCATTGTTAAATGAGCTCGTAGGTTTGTATCGAGTGACAACTCAAAACGAAAAGGCACTTGATGTAATTGATAAAATAAAAGCTCTCATAAAAAAACTTGGTCTTTCGGGAAGTATTGCAGAGGGCACATCACTTCTTAATGTGGCGACTGTTTACAGGGCAATGGGAAAGCTTGAGGATTCGGAAAAAGAATATCTTGCCGTTGAAAAAATATATATGAATGCGTTGCCTGAAAATGATTACCGTATGGCAGGCTTTTATAATAATTTGAGCCTGTTTTATCAGGAAAGCAATAAATGGGAAAAAGCAATAGAATGTCTTAAAAAGGCTCTTAAAATCATAGAAACTATTCCGGAGGCATTAATTGAACTTGCAGTAACTCATACAAATTTGGGACAGGCATATTGTCATATTGAAGAGTGGAAAGAAGCAGAAAAAGAGCTCCTTTGCGCCGAAGAAATTTTTACAAAAACGGATATAAACGATCCGCACTATGGTGGATGCGCAAATGCGTTCGGATATTTGTATTTCAAGACCGGAAATTATGACAAAGCTAAAATATATTATGAAAAGGCAATGGATTGTGTATATAAGACGTATGGGGAAACTGAAATTTACCATCAGATTAAACAAACAATAGAACTTGTGGAAAAAATGAAAAAAAATTGAAATAAATGTAAAATAAATTGCACAGTTTAATTGATTTTATTATAATGTTTCAGGTGTGTCAAAATTTGTCATTTATATAAAATAATGATAGAAATCATACCGGACAACTGAAAACAAGTTTTTATTTTATTAAGAGGGAAAAGTAATGCCTAAATTTAGTGTAAAAAAACCTTATACGATTATTGTTGCAATTATTGCAATGCTGGTTTTTGGATTTGTAACGTTTGCAAAAATGACTACAGATTTGTTGCCTGAAATGGAACTTCCGTATGTTATTGTAATAACTACTTATCCGGGAGCTGCACCTGAAAGAGTTGAAAGTCAGGTTACATCTGTGATTGAAGCATCATTAGGCAAGATTAATGGTGTTGAGACAGTTACAAGTACATCAAGTGAAAACTATAGTATGGTAATGCTTGAGTTTTCAGAAGGCACTAATATGGATAGTGCTAAAGTTGATTTGTCGTCTTCGATTAATCAGTTGTCTCTTCCTGATTTGTGTGGAACTCCGATTATTATGGAAGTGTCGATGGATATGATGCCAACTATGGAGATAACCATTGATAAAGATGATACTGACATATATGAGCTTAGCCGTTTTGTTGATGACGAAATAATTCCATACTTTGAAAGACAGGAAGGTGTTGCAAGTGTAACAGGAATGGGTCTTGTGGATGAGATGGTTGAAATAAGACTCAACGAGGAAAATATTGAAAAATTAAATGATAAGCTTGCTACTCATGTAGATGATTCTTTGGCAGATGCCAAAAAGAAACTGGATGATGCTTCCGGTGAGCTTGCTGATGCCCAGAATGAACTTAACAAGAGTAAGAGTGCAATGGAGAGTCAGCAAAAATCTACAATCTCACAGCTTGCAATAGCCAGTCAGGCATTAGATGAGCTTATGGCTACTAAGGCTGCATACAATGCACAACTTACCAGTTTGCAGGCGAGCAAGGCAGCTCTCGAAGCGGAGAAGAAGGCTTATGAGGAGGCCGGAATTGCAGAAACATATGAAATGCTTGATAATGTATTCAAGGCAGCATACACCTTGTCATTTGCTTTGGGTCAGGCAGATTCAATGCCAAGCAGTATAGAGGATGCTGCTGAAAATCCTGAAAAACTGGAAGTATTTAAGTCGGTCTTGACTACACTTAAGGAACAGGGCTTGCTGGAACAAATAATGGGTGAAGAGCAATATAACATGATTATGGCTCTTGAATCAGATGATTTGAAGCAGGTTGTGACTGCTTATAATCGTATATCACAGGCTGAAACAGAAATAGGTAATCTCGATACTGAAATAATGGCATTACAGGCTATCATTGATACGGTAGATAAATCGATAGCTGATGCAAAAGAAAAATACATTGAACTTGAAGAAGGAAAAATAACGGCGGCAGCCGGATTTGGCTCTGCAAGTGCACAGCTTGCAGCGGCCCAGAGTGCTCTGGATAGCGGAAAGAAAGAGATGGACAGTGCACTTGAGTCATTTGAAAATGCTAAGGAAACAGCACTTAAAAATGCTAATCTTGATACCCTTCTCAGCTTGGAAACGTTGTCAGGACTTATATATGCACAAAACTTTGCTATGCCTGCAGGATATCTGTATGAGGGAGAAACTCAATATCTTCTCAAGGTGGGAGATGAATTTTCCAGTGTAGAAGAATTAAATGATGCATTGCTTTGTGAAATTGACGGAGTAGGAAAGATCAGATTGAAAGATGTTGCAGATGTAACGATGATTGACAATTCTGATTCAATATATGCAAAAGTAAATGGAAATGATGCGATTATTCTTGCAATATATAAAGCAAGTACGGCAGGTACTTCAACAGTTTCAAAACAGTGTAATAAAGCAATAGAAAAACTTGTTGAAGATAACGAAGGACTGCACTGTCTCAATCTGATGGATCAGGGAGAATACATAGGAATAATCGTAAAATCAGTATTGTCAAATCTGATTGTTGGTGCGATTCTTGCAATTATAGTTCTTGCAATTTTCCTTAAGGATGTACGACCAACGATTGTAGTTGCATTCAGTATTCCTCTTAGTGTTCTGTTTGCAATTGTACTTATGTACTTCACAGATATGACAATGAACATTATATCATTATCCGGTCTTGCACTAGGTATAGGTATGTTGGTTGATAACTCGATAGTTGTAATTGAAAATATATACCGGCTTCGAAATAAAGGCATG
>CALZHV010000142.1 GCA_945787485.1 uncultured Lachnospiraceae bacterium | reverse complement strand
AACTTCAAAAACTGTAAAAGTCGGAGAACAGATTGAGTTATCTGTAAATGCAGAGGTTTCAGATGGCGAATTGTCATATGCATGGTACAAGGTTGTCGATTCACGAAAGAATAGCGAGTTGGAAGGTGTATATGACGACACATTAGAGGACCTTGGTTTGACAACTGCGTCAGTAAAATTTGACGGAAAGTCAGCAACTTACAGATGTATTATTACAGATAAGTACAATAATAAAAAGTGTAAGGATTTTAGTGTAACAATTGATAATTCATTTTCTGCAGTTACTGTAGGAAGTTCAAGAGTAGCATTCCTGCCGGGCGAAACACATATACTTGAGGTTAGTGCAAAATGTAAGGTAGGAGAAATCTCATATCAGTGGTACAAGGGTTCGAGCCAAAAATGGGGATATATAATGGAAGGTGAAACCTCAAACAAATTGGAGGTTACACATGAGCTGATAGCGGAGCTTATAGAAATGGCTAAGGAAAATCCTGAAGCATTTGAGCCTGACAGGGAAGATTCTGAGGATGGCTCTGAAGATGGTTCTGAGGATGATTCGGAATATGATGCTGATAAGGGTGGTGGTGGATTTGCCGGAAACTATTGCTGCGTTGTAAAAGATGAATATGGTAATGAAAAAGAAGTAAGGTTTTATGTATATATAGAAAATGGATTAAAGTGTAAAAGTGAAGAAACTGTTTATGTCGAATATGGCGGTTCTGTAACACTTGACCCGCAAGCAAGCTGTAATAACGGCGAGCTTACTTATAGTTGGAGAAAAAATGGTGCTGATATAACAGACGAAGAAACAGGTAAGGCGTACGATGGTTCAACACTAACTGTTAACAATGTTACAGAAAAAGCAACATATACATGTTATATATATGACCAATATGATAACTACAAATATTGCTATTTCTATGTGTGCATAGATAATGAGCTTAAGGTCCAGGAGGATGAAGCTATTTCTGCCAAGGCAGGTGACACCGTAACACTTACATGTGAAGCTTCATGTAAGGAAGGTGAGCTTACATATGAGTGGAAAAAAAATAGATATAGTGATGAAATATTATCGACTGAAAAAACCTTAGAGATAGAAGTTCAATCAGGCATATATTATTATTACTGTACAGTAACAGATAAATATGGAAACAGCGAGGAAGTTAAATTTACTGTTACGGCTATCAGCCTGGGACAGGATAAGGTTTATTTGGTAAGCTGGAATGAAGAAGTAGGTAATTATTTAGAAGCATTTTTACTGAAATATCCTGAATATGAAGATAAAATCGAGTATGTTGATTTTAATATGTCAGGTTCAGGTGAGGAATACAAGGATATTTTAAGAGCAGTAGTTAACAGTGACTCAAGGATTATCTTTGCCTTTGATGAATATATTGCTGATTATGTTAAACAGCAATTAGATTTTATTCCTGTAAGTAAGGTTGGAATTACCAACGGTGCTTATGCAAATGCTTATCCTTATACAAAGGAGCTTGGTACAGTTGACGGACAGCTTTCATTCCTTGCATGGCAGTCATGTATATCTGATTTAGTATACAGAACAGACATAGCACTAGAGGTATTTGGAACAGATGACCCATTGGAAATAGAAGATATGCTTGATACTCCTGAGGAATTTATCGAAGCCTGTGAAACACTTAAGGCTGCAGGATATTATATGTTCTCAGATAATCCATATTATTCTTCGGATATTGATGAGATGGAATCAGAAAATATCGAAATAACTGAAGAAACCATAAAACGATGTGTACAGATTGCCAATGGAGTATTTGACCGGGAAGAAATAGACAATATTCTTGCTCTTGGAAAAATCTTAAATGATGAAGGATATACTAAAAATAATGATACATGGTCTACCAATTGGGGTAATGACATTAACGGTAATGATGTATTTGCCTACCGTGGTGTGCCATGGTTTGAAAAATGGACATATCCGATGTACGCCAATGATTATGTGCTTGCAAATGTAGACCTTTGTAAAGGACCTATAGAAAATTACTGGGGCGGCACATATGTTGGTGTAAATGCAGCCTGTGAGGGTGATGAAACAGTTGAAGCGGTATTAAGAACATTATTCTGCGATGAAGAATTTATGGCAGATTATGGTCAATCATCATGTAATGTACCAAACAATCACAAGGCAACACAAAGTCTTATAAGCGATGATGTAAATAATATAATTCAAACTAAGAGTGGTACAAATGCATATGAGGTTTATGACAGACTTTCAATGAGCTACAGAGCAGATAAGTATGTTGGACCTGAGCTTAAAGAGTATACTATTACATATGTTCTTGACGGAGGAGTAAATAATAAATCAAATCCGGCAACATACACAGAAGAGGATAACGTAGTATTTAAGGAGCCGACAAAGGATAATTACATTTTCCTTGGCTGGTACACAGATGCCAAGTTTACAAAAAAGATTACGCAGATTAAGGCTGGAACAACAGGTAATAAGACAATATATGCTAAGTGGGTTAAAAAGCGTAAGGCACCTACTATAACATCAGTAACAAGTCACCTTAAAGGAGCAAAGCTTACATGGCAGACAGTTGCAGGGGCAACAAAGTACAGAATACTTCGTTATGATGCAACAAGCAAAAAGTGGGTGACAATTAAGCTTATTGCTGCAGCTAAGGGAACAACAAACTACTATTACGATAAAAATGTTACATCAGGAAAGACATACAAGTACGCAATCAGATGTATGAATGATGATAATGTAAATATAAGTACATTCTCAAATCAGGTAAGCCTTAAGTTTATCGGCACACCGGTTATCTCATCTGCAAAACCGGGAACAAGCGGAATAGTACTTAAGTGGAATAAGCCGGCAGGCTCAGTAAAATATGCCGTATACAGAAGAGCGGTTGGCGGTAACTGGAAGATTCACGGATATACAACATCAACAACATATCTTGATAAGACAGCGAAGAAGGGTAACATGTATGCATACACAATACAGTGTGTGGATGCAAAGAATAATCCTGTAAGCGGAATCGACAAGGTAAATGTTGTTAAGGTAGTATATAAATAAAAAGCAGAAAAGCTCAGAAATAACAAAAACCGGGAGTTGTGTAAAAACACAGTTCCCGGTTTTTTGTTAATAGCTATTCCATAGGATATTTAATTTTCCAGATATTTCTTATGCCATCCATAAGATTCATAATTCTGAGTGTTTCTGAATGTGGCATCTGTTCAGGTTCGGTCTTGCCAAGGATAATAGCATTACGGGCAGCGATAAATTCATATTCATATCCCGTAAACGGATTGCCGTTTTTCTGGGAACCGGTAACCTTTGTGCCGTCAACTAATTTGCCGTCACCGTTATATATCCTGATTTCTTCCGGATTGTTGATGTTGTCTATTTCCATATATCCCTTATTTCCGTAGATTATGGCATTGTTGTCTGCCTTGTACAATATTGTAGAAAATACTGTTGCAACCTGACCTGTTGGGAAGCTCATTTGAAGGACAAACTGTGCATCAACGCCTGATGAAAGTCGGGCACATGTTGTAGCCATCTGAGCAGGGTCGATACCGTAAACCATGTATATAAGATTAAGTGGATAAACACCCAAATCAAGAAGTGCACCGCCTGCAAGAGCAGGGTTTACGATACGTTCCTTTGCCTTAACATCATAACCAAGGCTGCAAACAATGTTTTGTACTTCACCGATAGCACCATTTTTGATTCTGTCCTTGATGTAAAGATATGAAGGCATATATCTTGTCCAAATTGCTTCTCCGCAAAATACCTTCTTTTCATTGGCGAGGTCTAAAACCTCTTTGGCAGATTCGCCGTTATATGAAAATGCTTTTTCTACAAGCACAGGCTTACCGGCATTTATACACATCTTTGCCTGCTCGGCATGGTGTGAATGAGGTGTGGCAATGTAAATAAGCTCAACCTCCGGATCATTTGCTAATTCTTCGTATGAGCCGTAGCTTTTTTCGATATTGTACTTTTCGGCAAATGCTTTTGCCTTTTCGATGTCTCTTGAAGCAATTGCATATGGTTCAAATGCATCGAGCTTATTTAATGTGTCGGCAACAGCTTCAGCAATATTTCCGGCACCTAAAATACCTACTTTAAAATTTATCATAATCTTACTCCTTTTTATCGCATTCTGAATAAATGCAACATGCTGACAGTATGCATTTATTCAGAAAGTGCCATATTTTGTATATGCACAATCACGCATTAATTATACTTGAAAATACATTATCTTTCAATCATTAATCAATCATAAATTAGGAATGTATATACCCCATTTTCATTGCATTTTTGGGAATAATAGGTTATACTTAAAACTTGGTGAAGTAGCTAATATTATGTATTTATATAAAGAAAGGATATTCAATCATGTACGAAAAGGTTTCTACAAAGCTTAATTTCGTTGAACGAGAAGATAAAGTGCTTTCGTTCTGGAAAGAAAACAAAGTATTTGAGAGAAGTATAGAAGAGAAGAAGGACCTTCCGACTTATACTTTCTATGATGGCCCTCCAACTGCTAATGGTAAGCCTCATATAGGACATGTTCTTACAAGAGTAATCAAGGATATGATTCCGAGATACCAGACTATGAAGGGACATAATGTCATAAGAAAGGCAGGCTGGGACACACACGGTCTTCCTGTTGAACTTGAAATAGAAAAGGAACTTGGAATAGATGGCAAGGAGCAGATTGAGGCATATGGTCTTGATCCGTTTATTACCAAATGTAAAGAATCAGTTTGGAAATACAAGGCTATGTGGGAAGAATTTTCAGGCAAGGTTGGTTTCTGGGCTGATATGGATGATCCATATGTAACATATCATGACGATTTCATTGAGTCAGAGTGGTGGGCACTCAAGCAGATTTGGGATAAGGGACTTCTTTATAAAGGTTTTAAGATTGTACCTTATTGTCCAAGATGCGGAACTCCGCTTTCATCTCATGAGGTTGCACAGGGATATAAAACAGTAAAGGAACGTTCGGCAGTTGTACGTTTTAAGCTTGTAGATGAAGATGCATATTTCCTTGCATGGACAACAACACCTTGGACTCTTCCAAGTAACGTTGCACTTTGTGTAAATCCTGATGAGGATTATTGTAAGGTAAAGGCAGCTGACGGATATACTTACTACATGGCAAAGGCACTTCTTGATACAGTCCTTGGCAAGCTTGCAGAAGAAGGCAAGAGTGCATATGAAATTCTTGAGACCTACAAGGGTATTGATTTAGAAAGAAAAGAGTATGAGCCATTATTTGAGTGTACAAAGAATTATGTGGCAAAGCTTCCTGAGAAGGGACATTATATTACATGTGATTCTTATGTAACTATGTCAGATGGTACAGGTATCGTTCACATTGCGCCTGCATTTGGTGAAGATGATGCGAGCGTAGGACGTAAGTATGAGCTTCCGTTTGTACAGTTTGTAAACAGCAAGGGTGAGATGACAGAGGATACACCTTATGCCGGAAAATTCGTAAAGGATGCGGATAAGGATGTGCTTGTAGATCTTGACAAGGCAGGTTTATTGTTTGATGCTCCTAAGTTTGAGCATGAGTATCCGCATTGTTGGAGATGTAAGCATCCTGTAATTTATAGAGCAACTCCTCAATGGTTCGTAAAAGTTGATAAATTCAGAAATCAAGCATTA
>CALZHV010000141.1 GCA_945787485.1 uncultured Lachnospiraceae bacterium | reverse complement strand
ATTGGAAGCGTACTATTCAAATGAAATAAAAGCGTCCCTATTACATTTGCAATTCTCAGCTTCCGCTTACGATAACAAATTCAAAAGGGACATTTGCGACCGCCGGTTCTTATATTCGAGCTTCGCTCGAATTTAGTACCGCTGCGCGAGCAACTAAGCGAAAGCGGTCCCGACTTGAATTTTGTTATCGTATTGGAAGCGTACTATTCAAATGAAATAAAAGCATCCCATTCAAATATAATTGTCTTTTCCATTCAAAAATGCTACTATGTAAAAAAAGAGGGAGAAAAATATGAGTTATATTAAACACCGTGCAGACGAATCAGTTGAAGATTATTTAGAAACAATTCTTATGTTGCAAAAAACAAAAGGACATGTTCGCTCCATAGATATTGCAAATAAAATGAATTTTTCCAAACCAAGCGTAAGTGTTGCAATGAAAAATCTTCGTGAAAAAGAATACATAACAATGGCAGATGACGGATATATTACCCTTACAGAAATCGGAAAAAAGCGTGCTGAAAGCGTTTTGGAAAGACATAATATTCTTGCAGAATTACTTATTCATATTGGGGTAAGCAAGGAAACTGCTATGGCAGATGCATGTAAAATTGAACATGATATAAGCGAAGAAACCTTTGAAGCAATTAAGAATACACTTCATTCTATAACTTCAAATAAAAAATGAAAAATAAATTAAGATATGTTTATATTTTTCATCTGTAAGTCAAGAACACCCATGACCTTAGTCACGGGTGTTCTTGACTTATCCATAACAATATTAAATACATCTTAGTAGAACACTCTTCCTACAGTTCGTCCCTTCTCCAGTTCAGTTTCAACAATTATAGTTTCTTTATCTGTCTGTCCCGGATTCTCTATACATTCTATTAACTTCTCAGCAGCAACCTGTCCGATTTTTTCAGTATTTTGACGAACAGTAGTAAGTCTTGGTTCATACTGCGACAAAATATCAATTCCGTCATAGCCTGTTACAGATATATCTTCAGGAATCTCCATTCCTCTTGCATGCAACACATTGATTCCGCCAATTGCAGCATAATCATCAGAATAAAGAATACATGAAGGTGGATTTTCAAGCTTCAAAAGCTGTTCTGTCTGATATGTAGCTTTTCTCATATTTCTGTATTGTGATTTGAGAATATATTCATCAGGAACCTGTATCCCCATTTCTTCACATGTCTCCAAAAAGCCCTTAACTCTGATTTGGGTTACGGTGTTGTCATCTCCTGTTATAAATGCAATTCTTTTGTGTCCCATTTCTGCCAGATATCGAACCAGCTTTTTAATACCCTCTACATTATCTGATTTGACTGCTTGTATGTTATCAATTTCCTGATCAACAGTAACAATCGGAATGCCACTATTAAGCAATTCTACAACTTCAGCATCATCATATTCAATACACGCAATCACAATGCCATCAAAATTCCTATATTTTGCCTGCTCAAGATATGTTTTTCTGTTCTCGTTTTCTTTACAGCAATTTAAGAAAGAGATATTATATCCCTTTGCCTCTACAGTTTTCTTAAAACTATCCAATATTCCGGCAAAATAATCTTGCTTCAAGCCATTATTCGCCTGATCCGCAAATAATACACCAATATTATAACTTCTTTCCATAATGTTCTCCTTTCCATGATGTTATTTTATAATTCCGTCTTCCATTTATTTATAATCTCTTCACATCTGTCAACATCAATATTACCCACCGCAATCTCCAGCTTGTTAAGATAATCTGTCTGTTCATCAGAATAATTATATCGTTTCATATCCGTAACAACTTCTTCCATCTGATCCATATCAAGATTGTTGACCGCCTCAATCATTCGTTCAAACAATTCAATTAACTGTTCCTGATTAATCAGATTTTTATTGGTTACAGACTTTTCTTCCTCAAAAAATGGTTTTAGAACATCTATGTATCCTACATATTTCTGTAACATGTAATCTGTACTGCTTACTATAGTTTGTATATCCCCGGCATTACCTGCATGTTCAAGCTTAGCTGCCATATCAGATAATTCAATTGCACCAATCTGCCTTGATGCACTTTTAAGACCATGAACTTCAATAGTATATGCTTTCCAATCCTCTTTTTGCTCCAATTCCTTAATAAGCATTGATTTTGTTGGTATCGCTTTGTAATACTGCTTCAATATTGTCCAGAACAATTTATCATTACCAAGTAAATTTCTTGCAGAATCAGTATCCAAATCTCCAATAACAATCTTTACATTTGTGTTATCATCAGAATTACTTTCATCTGTAATAGTACTTCCTTTTTCAATCTTATCTGAAGGAAGCCATTTTTTTATCTTAGTGACAATAGTCTTTAACTCAATCGGTTTTGGAACAAAATCATTCATTCCTTCTGATAAAAACAATTCTTTAGAACCTTCTACGGCATTGGCAGTCAATGCAATAATCGGAACATCATCATATGATGGATGCAAGCGTCGAATAATTCTCGTTGTTTCCACACCATCCATTTCCGGCATCATATGATCCATGAAAATCAAATCAAAACGTTGCTTATTTATGAGATCTAATGCTTCCTTTCCACCGGTTGCCGTAGTAATCCGCATTTTCAAAGGTTCCAGCAAGCCTTCTGCTACGGTAAGATTAATCTGATTATCATCCACAATCAGAACCTCAGCCTTTGGTGCAACGAAATCGAATTCAAACATTTCATCCGTATCATTTATCTTCATTGTTTCGTCATTCAATGCCATGGCAATACATGTTGTGGAAAATGGTTTTCTTATAACTTTCAAATTTGTAATATCTGATTTTTTATTTGAGTAGAAATCTGTCAGCATGACGCCGGTTATTTGCGGATAATTACGTATAACCTGTTCAATTTGTTCGTCATAATTTTCTTCTTCCATAAACAGAAAAATTCTTTTTCCTGACAAGTCCTCTTCATATGTACTCATCAAATCATCAAAACGGTCCGATGCCGTAAGTGCCATGGAATCAATCCCGAAACGATTAGTATCTGCATAGAATTGTTTGGCAAAGCACACATTGTTAAAATATCCAACTGCCGCAATTGAATCTGCATTTTTAACTTTGATTGATGGTTTCCATGATAATGTCTTTTGCGGAAGCTCAAATGAAAAAGTAGAGCCCTTCTCGTATATACTGTCTACTTTGATGCTACCATTCATCAGATTTAAGAGCTGATGCGAGATTGCCAAGCCAAGTCCGGTGCCTTCAATATTTCGGTTTCGTTTACTGTCAACCTGTTGGAATGAAGAAAATATTTTGTCTAAATCGCTCTCTTTAATACCAATGCCCGTATCCTTTACAGCCACCTTCATCCTAATATTATCTTCATCTATCTTATCGTAATCCACTATGATATCCACATGACCGTGTCTGGTAAACTTGGCTGCATTATTCGCCAAATTGATAAGAATTTGTCTAATTCTTAAGTCATCTCCGTACAAAACACTTGGGAATGAAGGATTTATTTTCAAAAGCAATTCCACATCCTTATCCTTCAGACGTGTCATAACTATATTTGAAACATCATTAAATAATGACAATGGCTCATACTCTACAGGTTGAATATCCATCTTGCCGGAATCAATCTTCGAAAAATCAAGTATGTCATTGATAATATTAAGCAACGCTTTTCCTGAAGATTTTATCTGTGTTATATAATCCCTTGCAGCCGGCGTAAGGTCTTCTCGAAGCGCCATCTCTGCCATTCCTATAACAGCATTCATAGGTGTCCTGATTTCATGGCTCATATTTGCAAGGAAATCAGACTTCATATTAGCTGTGTGCTCAATCTCTTTTTTTGCTTCCAAAGCCATATATTTACCATATGCAATTTCTGACAGTACACTGGCAACGGTGAAAAGAAATTCCGACGCCATTTCAACCTGTTTCTGCTTAAGAACAGGAACCTTTTGAATTGCTTCCCAATATTGTTCAAAATCTATATCCAGATCTCTTGCAATTACACGAATAAATTCCTTATTTGGTTCTTCCAGCAAAACCTGACCACCGATAAATCCGCCTATCAATTGTCCGTCAGCTACAATCGGAGCTGCAAAGTCAATCAATCCGGAATGACACATATAAGTTGTAGACATACCGCTTTTCAAAGTAGATTCAGCACCAAACTTGTCACATTTCTCACAGCGTTCACAACCAACTTTACTTTGTCTTGTATACTTCATACAATAATCAGTAAAATTAGAGCCTTTAGTCACAGCTCTACCGTTCTGGTCGGTTGTAAGTGCTGCAAGTCCTGTCATATTAGAAAAAGAATCCTGAATCTTCTGAAGAAGATCCACATCAATTAAATCTGTTAAATATAACTCCTGCATTTTTCGCCGCCCCCTACATATCTATCAAATAAATTTTTCTATTGTTCCAAGTAACTTTTCCTTATCAATCGGTTTTAGCAAATATCCTTGTGGCTTTAATGCAAGTGCCTGATTTATTTTTTCTCTCTCTGTTATACCGGTAAGAAAAATAATAGGTATATCGGCCAATTCTTTTTTCTCACGAATCTTTTTCATGACCTCAGGACCATTTTCAACCGGCATTTCATAATCCAGCAAAATCAAATTTGTTTTCTTTGTTTCCAAGAATTTATGGGCAATTTTACCACTGATTGCCGTAGCAACATCATATTGGTCATGAAGGTGTTCCTTAATAAGCTTGAGCATAATAGGATCATCATCAATTATAAGGACATGTTTTCTTTCCTGCTGTTCCTTTATTTTTGCTAATTTTTCCTGAAGCAGTCTTTGTTCCTCTCTCTCAGCTTCAACCTTCTCCATAAATTCTATTATTTTTTCTTTAATCTTTACCGCAGAAATAGGCTTAACAAGTGTCATATCTGCCATATAGATTGCAACCTTGTGAAAATTATCGCAATCCTCCTGTGAACCGATAATAATCGTGATTACATCTTCTCTTGTAAGTCTTCTCTTATGCTCCATAACCCTTGATAAGTCATCTCGGTTTTCACCATTTAGGCAATACACAAAAATATCCGGTTTAAAAAATTCCAAATGATGAATCATATCATCATAACGAATCGACGTTGTTGCCAAACAAAAATCATCACTAATTTGATTAAAAAAATCATCTATGATGGTATTGTTCTTTCCTGATAATAGTATTTTATATTTACTCATCTTCTCCACCCCAACTTTTATCTAAAATAATAATGTAAGTAATTTCAGTTCCCCTTTTTACTAATGACAAATGCGTTATCGAACAATTTCAATAACGCATTTTGTCCGTCTATATTTAATTTTAACTCAAATCATCTGTTTATTCAACATAATGAGACTCATTGATTTTAATAAATATAATGCTGAACCCAATACAAAGCATAATAACCACAGCATCAATGCTTAATGTTATGAGCTTTTTAAATACCCGTGGAAAATCTTATTTCTTTTGTTATCATTATTCATAGCAGCACCTTACTCCCATTTCCCTGGTTGATTTTATATAATCCTCATGTATACTTCCATAATCGATTATCCACACACATACATATTTTAAAAACCATTCGCAATCATCCAAAAAATCCTCAAAAAATAACATTGCTCCATAATTGTCACCTATTACGATACCTTTTTCATTCATGTGTATATCGCCGGTTTTAACAAGCATATCA
>CALZHV010000140.1 GCA_945787485.1 uncultured Lachnospiraceae bacterium | reverse complement strand
CGGAAATGAAATATAAAAAATATTAAATATAATTAATATTCAGAATTTTAAAAAAAGAATGCTATGGACTGTGATAAAACCATCACTAATCCATAGCATTTTTATTTCTACAAAATATTATCAGCCTTTTCTTCCATAACACTCATGTATGCCGGTCTGATTATTTTATCTGCACATATCATTTCCTCTATCCTGTGCGCACTCCAACCAACGATTCTTGCTATTGCAAACATTGCCGTATAAAGCTCTACCGGTATACCCAGCATATCATAAACAAAGCCACTGTAAAAATCTACATTAGGGCTTACTCCTTTGAAAATGTGCTTCTTTTCAGCAATAACCTTTGGTGCAATCATCTCTATATTTTCATACAATAAAAGATCCTTCTGTCTTTGTTTTTCCTCAGCCAACTGCTTGACATATCCTTTAAAAACTCTTTCTCTTGGATCAGAAATGGAATAAACCGCATGTCCCATTCCATATATCAGACCCTTACGGTCAAATGCTTCTTTATCTACAATCTTTGTCAAATATGCCTCTATCTCATCCTTATCAGAATAATCCTTTACATGTTCCCTGATGTCATCCATCATCTCCATTACCTTAATGTTTGCGCCTCCATGCTTTGGTCCTTTAAGTGAACACATTGCAGCAGCCACAGTTGAATAAGTGTCGGAGCCTGATGATGTAACAACTCTTGTAGTAAATGTGGAATTATTACCACCGCCATGTTCCATGTGCAAAATAAGTGCCGTATCCAACACTTTTGCTTCGGTAGCAGTATATTTTCTATCCGGTCTCATCATCATCAATATATTTTCAGCTGTTGAAAGCTGCTTATCCGGATGATGAATAAACATGCTGTCATTTTTTTCATAGTGATTATACGCATTATATCCATATACCGCCAACAGTGGGAATTCACTTATTAGCTGTATGCACTGACGAAGAGAATTGCTTACTCCCGGAGCTTTTGCCTGTTTATCGTATGAAGCCAATGTAAGAATACTTCTGGTCATTGAATTCATTACATCCTCTGAAGGAGCTTTCATAATAACGTCTCTTGTGAAATTAGTAGGCAAGCTCCTGCATTCTCCAATTATTTTTTTAAAATCCGTCTCTTCTGTTTCATCAGGCATATTTCCCATCAAAAGCAGGTAGGCTATTTTTTCAAAACCAAATTCATTTTCTCCAAGACTTTGAATCAAGTCCTCAACACGATACCCGCGATACCATAATTCGCCATCACATGATACTTTTTTATTATTAACAATTTTTGAAGATACAATTTTTGATATATTTGTAAGTCCTGTAAGGACACCTTTTCCGTTTTCATCACGAAGTCCCTGGTTAACACCATATTCTTCAAATAAACGAGGGGAAATATTATCATTTTCCACACAAATATTTTCCAATTTACTGACATAGCTATTCAACTGTTCCGTCATCATTTTTATCTCCCTCCAATTTTTCCATTTCACTGCTCATGACAGTTTCGAGCTGTTTCATAAGCTGAAGAAGCTGAATCAGATTATCCCTTCCAAACTTTTCAAATACCTTTCCATAATAAGTCTTTAATGTATCCTCCTGATTTTTCAACATACTTTGTCCACTTTCAGTTATTGTAACGTATGTACCCTCACTTCCATTCCCATCATGAGACCATACCACATATCCGGCATCCTGCAGTTTTTCCACCATTTTAGATACCTGCCGCATTGTCATCTGGAGTTTGTCAGACAAATCCTTTAAGTAAGTGCGCCCGGAATAAATATTTGATTTTTCTTCCATGTCAATATACTGTAATGCAATATATTCCGGAATGCTCATTTTCATAAAAAAATCTCTTCTGTATTCTCGATTAAATAAATGTCTTTGGTAGGTCAATTCATTAGATAATTTTACAACATCTGTCTTGTCTGTGTTATCTGCCATTTTTATTCTCCTTTCAACTAAATTGAGAAAAAGGGAAGCAACATAACGTCACTTCCCCTAAAGATACAGAATGAAAATATATTAATAACCCATATCTGGCTGTGCAGCGATTGCAGGTGTATTTTCTTTGACATCTGCTACAGCAGCCTCAGTTGTTAACAATGTAGATGACACACTGATTGCATTGGAAAGTGCACTTCTTGTAACTTTAACAGGATCAATGATTCCTGCATCTAGCATATTTACATATTGTTCTGATACGGCATCAAATCCTATAGCGTCATCGGATTCTTTTACCTTGTTTATGATTACTGCGCCTTCTAAGCCGGCATTTTCAGCAATTGCACGAAGAGGCGCCTCCAAAGCTTTTGCCACAATCTCTGCTCCTGTCTTTTCATCACCAACCAAGTCAGGTATCATGTCATATACTGCTTTTTGTACATGAATATATGCTGCTCCTCCACCACTGATAATACCCTCAGAAACAGCAGCTCTTGTTGCGTTCAATGCATCTTCCATGCGATACTTTGCTTCCTTCATCTCTGTTTCCGTTGCTGCGCCAATTTTGATAACGGCAACTCCACCACCTAATTTTGCTACACGGTCTATCAGCTTCTCTTTATCATATTCGGATGCATCAGCAGCCTGTCTCTTAATCATTGCTATTCTGTCTTCGATGTCCTTTTTGTTACCCTCGCCATCAACAATAGTCGTATGTTCCTTAGTCACTTTGACAGATTTAGCCTGCCCAAGCATATCAATTGTAACATCCTTCATTTGCATGCCAAGGTCATCAAGAATCGCCTGTCCGCCTGTCAAAATTGCAATATCCTTTAACATTTCCTTTCGACTATCACCATAACCCGGTGCCTTAACGGCAACAACCTTGAGCGTTCCCCTTAACCTGTTTACGATTAAGGTCGTAAGAGCTTCGCCTTCTACATCATCCGCAATAATCAGCAATTCTCTTCCCTGTTGCATAACCTGCTCCAATATCGGAAGAATATCCTTTATGTTGGATATCTTTTTATCTGTTATTAAAATGTATGGCTGATTCATGTTAGCAATCATCTTTTCCTTATCATCACACATGTAAGCAGATAAATAACCATTGTCAAACTGCATACCTTCAACAACTTCTATCTCAGTCTGCATGGTCTTTGATTCCTCTATAGTAATGACACCATTTTCTCCAACCTTTTCCATTGCGTCTGCAATCATTGTTCCAACTTCATCATTACCGGCAGAGATTGAAGCTACCTTTGCAATATGATCCTTGCCTGTTACAGGCTTGCTCATATCTACAAGTGCATCAATAGCTGTATCTGCAGCTTTCTTCATACCTTTTCTCAATATTATAGGATTTGCTCCTGCTGCAATATTCTTCATGCCTTCGTTTACTAAAGCCTGTGCTAAAACAGTTGCTGTTGTAGTACCATCTCCTGCTATGTCATTTGTCTTTGTTGCAACCTCCTTAACAAGCTGAGCTCCCATATTTTCATAAGGATCTTCCAGTTCAATCTCCTTTGCAATTGTGACACCATCATTAGTTATCAAAGGCGTTCCAAAAGACTTTTCCAAAACAACATTTCTACCTTTAGGTCCAATTGTTACCTTTACAGTATCTGCAAGTTTATTTACACCTGCTTCCATCTTTTTTCTTGCATCAATATCAAACATAATATCTTTTGCCATGTTAATCCCTTCTTTCTTAGAACATATAACCGATTTTTAAATTACTACTCTACAATCGCAATAATATCAGACTGGTCTACAATGATATATTCCTCATCATCCAGTTTTACATCTTTTCCTGAATATTGGGAATAAATAACGTGATCGCCTTCCTTAACCTGCATTTCTGTTTTCTTCCCGTTCTTTACATTTCCGGGACCAACCGCAATGACAACAGCTGTTTGTGGCTTTTCCTTTGCACTATCGGGTAGAATAATTCCGGACTGTGTTTTCTCTTCTGCTTCCTCCTGTCTTAAAACGACACGATCTCCTAATGGTTTTAACTGCATATTCATTACCTCTTTTCCTTTTGTTAGCACTCTTTTTGGTTGAGTGCTAATTGAATTGTAAAAAATATATGCTTCCTAAGAAGCATATATTTAGTTTGTTTCCAAACCTTTTGTTTTAAAACAATTATAGCATATAAAATCAAGAAGTCAACCTTTTTTATGTATTTTTTTATATTTTTTTCTTTCATATAAAATAATGCGCAAACAAAAAGAACTGTTTGCTTTTTAGTGCAACAGTTCCCATTCATTTTCAAGTAGTTTGTCAATATTATGGCTTATCTGTTCAGACACAGAATTAAAAACTGCTAAGGATTTTTCATCAATTCCTTCGACCACTTTGTCCGTTAAAGCCGACCAAAGATTTTCCATTTCCTGACATATCTGTTCCGAAGCATCAGTCAGCTCATATTTTACATATCTTCTATCCTTATCATCTCTTCTGCATATTACATATCCTTGTTTTACAAGATTGTCAAGTGTCGTAGACATGTGTCCTTTATTCATCTGCGTATATCGACAAATATCTGTCAATGTTGTTATATCATCATAATGCGATAGCAAATATATAATCTCTAATTCCAGCCTGTTAAGGTTTGTGTTGTTTTTGACATCAGCCATAGCCTTTTCCAGAAGCCGTTTAAATTTGCCGCCCCTCAAATTTTTTTCTATATTTTCCAATTTAAAGCTCCTATTTTCTTTTATATTCTAAAAATTTTAACAGCACATTTGTTATCGAAACAGTATCACAACAACATTTCACTGTGCAATTATTTATATTATACATAGTACAACTGTTCCCAAAATAATGCAAATAAGACCACATCCGGCCTTCGGTGTTAATTTTTCATGAAATACAATCCACGAAAATGCAATTGTGACTAAAATGCTCAATTTGTCTATCGGAACAACCACACTGGCAGGTCCGTCCTGCAAGGCACGATAATAGCACAGCCATGATGCCCCTGTTGCAAGCCCTGAAAGGCAGATAAATCCCAGCTCTTTTTTCTCTATATTTTTTACTTCATTTTGTTTTCCGGATACATATACCACAAGCCATGCCATTAGTAAAACAACCGTGGTTCTTATTGCTGTTCCCAGATTGGAATTAATCTGTGCAATACCAAGCTTTCCTAATATAGCAGTTAAACTTGCAAAAACTGCCGACAGGATTGCATAAATCAGCCATCCGCTTCCATGTTCTTCTGTACTATTCTCATTTTCTTTCTTTGTAATCATAAGAATAGTTCCAGCACCTATCAGAATTACCGATACTGCCTTGCCCCATGTAAGTCCCTCATGTAGAAAAATAAGCGCCAAAATAATTGTGAGCACAGTACTGGATTTATCTATAGGCACTACTTTGTTAATATCACCTTTTTGAAGTGCTCTGAAATAGCACAACCACGACGCCCCTGTTGCAAGCCCTGATAGCACTAGGAATAGAATCGTTTTACCACTTATATTAGACATACTTGTATACGCCCCGGTAATTAATACCATCAACCACGAAAAAAGTAATACAACTATTGTACGAATTGCCGTAGCTACATCCGGGTCGGTTTTACGTACACCACATTTTGCAAGGATTGCCGTAATACCGGCAAAAAATGACGAACCTATTGCATATAATATCCACATTTTCTCCGCCTCTTTATTAAATCAAATTATGATACTTCATCCCCGATAATTCTTGTATATTGTCGCTATTTTTCAAGGACATATTTAACTGCATCCGCGAATTCCTTTGGAGTAGAATATTGCAGATTATGTCCCGGTCCA
>CALZHV010000139.1 GCA_945787485.1 uncultured Lachnospiraceae bacterium | reverse complement strand
TTTTGTCATGAAATTCAGAGACATGTACATATGTCTTGGTATTTATTTGGCATTTATAATTATAAGAGATGTTCTGCTTGTCCTGGGCATTTATGATTATGGCGGCAATTTAATTAATTATTGGATGTAATAACGGAGGAAATTTGAATGCAAAATAAACAAGTATTTAACCCTTTTTTACCTTTAAATGAATATATACCGGATGGTGAGCCACACATATTCGGAGACAGAGTGTATCATTACGGCTCTCATGACAAAGAGGGCGGCTACACCTTCTGTATGCAGGATTATGTGACATATTCTGCACCGGTTGATGATTTGACAGATTGGAGATTTGAAGGGGTAATATACAAAGCCTGTCAGGACCCTGATTATCCGGAGAAAAAATACATGTATGCCCCGGATGTTGTTAAGGGCAATGACGGAAAGTATTACCTTTATTATTGCATGTCCGGTGATTATGGACAAGGCGGTTATACGGGAACAATTCATGTGGCGGTTTGTGATACGCCGTCGGGACAATTTGAATTTTTAGGGGAAGTAAGATATAAGGACGGAACTCCTATGCGTAAATATGTTTGCTTTGACCCGGCAGTTTTAAATGATAACGGAACAATCCGTTTGTATTACGGCACACAGTACAATTTTGAAGAACAAGAGGATTTCCGTGAAAATCCGAATTATTTAAAAGATGAAATGGAAATGTTCGGGAGGTCAAGAGAAGATATTATTTCCTATATTGACAGTCCGGAAAGCTATCCGGGCGGTAGCGGACCTGACAGTATAATGGGAGCTGTAATGACAGTGCTTGAGGATGATATGCTTACCATAAGAGAAAATCCCCGACATATAATACCTTACAGGGTTAAAGGTACAAGCTTTGAAAAACACCCGTTTTTTGAGGCGGCATCCATGAGAAAGGTTAAGGATAAATACTATTTTATATATTCTTCGTTTCAAAATCATGAGCTTTGTTATGCCACAAGTGACTATCCTGACAGGGAGTTTACTTTTGGCGGAACGATAGTATCAAATGGAGATATCGGATTTAACGGATTAGAAGAAAAAGAAAAGCACAACATGACAGGAACCACGCATGGCAGCATTATAGAAATAAACGGACAGTGGTATGTATTTTATCATAGGCTTACACATAAATCTGATTATTCAAGACAGGCATGTGCAGAAAAAATATACATAAAGGAAGACGGCAGTATAGAACAGGTGGAAATAACAAGCTGCGGTTTAAATCATGGTGCGCTTCAAGCAACAGGTCACGAATATCCGTCGGTGATAGCATGTATAATAACAAATGGTAATATGCCACACGGCTGTAACAGTATATTTAAAACAGAATTTCCTAACGTAACAAATATAGGAGATGAAAGATTTATTGCCGAAATAGAAGATGGAACATTAATTGGCTATAAGTATTTTGACTGTAGAAACGTTAAGAAAATAGAAGTAACAACACGTGTGGAAACCGATAAAAACAAGGTCAGATATGAAGGACCGCTAAGAGTGGATACAAGATCAAATTCAGCTGAACCGGCGAATAATGGCTCTGAAAAGGAACATTCTTCTTGTGACACCTCATCAGATAAAATATCATTGGAGGTAAGGCTTTCAAAAGACGGACCTTCAGTGGGTGAGATATTATTAAATGATGATGATAAGTGGAATACAGCATGTGCGGAAATTGCTGTTCATGACGGAATTCATGCACTTTATTTTGTATATCATGGTTCCTTAAAAATACAGCTTAAGTCGTTTAGATTTATGGATTAAAGCAAAAAAAAATTACAAAGTATAGGGAATGATTTACAAAACAATAGATTATCAAATTAAATATAAAAAAAGAGGAAAACAAAAATGAAAATAATAGATATTCTAAACCGTAAACAAATGTCATTGTCTTTCGAGGTATTTCCACCAAAAATGGAAACATCGTTTGAAAATGTACGTATAGCAACAGAGAAAATAGCTGCGTTAAAGCCTGCATTTATGAGCGTAACATATGGTGCAGGTGGCGGGACAAGCCGATATACTCTTGATGTTGTCGAAAATATAAAAAATAAATATGACGTGCCGGTGCTTGCTCACCTTACATGTGTTTCATCCGACAAAAAAACAATTCAGGAAAGAATTAGCGAGATGGAACAAAGAGGTATCAAAAATGTAATGGCATTGAGAGGTGATTTGACACCTGAGCTTGAAAAAACAGACAGAAGTAAATGGGATTACAGATACGCAGTTGAGCTTATCGAGGATATAAAAAAGGAACATGATTTTTGTATTGGCGCAGCGTGTTATCCGGAGGTGCATCCTGAAAGTCCTAACCAGGCAGAGGATATTAAGCACATTAAGGAAAAGGTTGATGCAGGTGCAGATTTCCTCACAACACAGATGATATTTGATAACAATTTATTTTTTAATTTTATGTACAAGGTTAGAGAGGCCGGCATTACTGTACCTATTGTGCCGGGTATTATGCCTATTACAAATGCAAATCAGGTTGAAAGAGCCATCAAGCTTTCGGGAGCATTTATGCCACAAAGATTCAGAGCAATGGTAGATAAATTCGGTTCAAGTCCTGAAGCAATGAAGCAGGCAGGTATAGCATATGCCACGGACCAGATAATCGATTTGTATGCAAACGGCATTACAAATGTTCATGTTTATTCAATGAATAAGCCTGATGTGGCAAGAGGAATAAGTGAAAACTTATCATCTATTATAGGAAAAGAATTTTAATTAATATTTTTCTGTCAAGGGAAAAGCTTATGAATGACAAAACTGTTTTAATAAAAAAATATAATGCAAACGATGTTCATAAATTTCCAATCAGAATGCATGAGGTATGGAGATATGCAGGATATGCCGGTGCTGTAGATGAAGTGGATGAAGAGCTTAAGAAGGTTTTTAACGAAATAAAGGAAGAGCTTAAGTCTGCAATAAAATTTCAGGTCTGTTATCTCAGGCTTCCGATATCATGGGAAAAGGGCATGCCTGTACTTCCGTTTGAAGCTGAGTCAAAAGGGCTTGCAGGGTGTCTTGCGGGAAGTGATGAAATCGTTATGTTTGCAGCAACAATAGGTCTTGAAATCGACAGACATATTGCAAAATATAAAAGATTTTCTCCTGTAAAGGCGTTGCTTATGCATGCGTACGGTGCGGAGAGAATAGAAAGTCTGTGTGATTACTTTTGTGAAGAAATAAAAAAGGAGTCACTTGAAAAGGGCAAATTTACGACTGCAAGATTTTCTCCGGGATACGGTGATTTACCTATTGAAAAACAGAAGGATTTTTTCAGACTTCTTGATTGCAGCAGAAATGCAGGCATATCATTAAATGAAAGTCTTCTTATGACACCGTCTAAGTCGGTAACTGCAATCTTTGGTATCGGATGCAATGTAAATGAAAAAAACAGGCATAACTGTAATACCTGTAACAAAGAGGAATGCGAGTATAAAAAAACTAATTAAGACTTGAAATAAGATTTGAAACAGAGTTTAATATAAAACTTGATATAAAGCTTGAAATGAAGTTCGAATTAAAAATTAAAATAAAGTCTTTTAACAACACTTTAGGATTAAAATGAGGAAGAAAATGAAGGTTTTAGATTATTTAAAGGAAAATATAGTTTATCTTGATGGTGGCATGGGAACCATTCTTCAAAAGAAGGGATTACAGCCCGGAGAATTGCCTGAAAGGTGGAATGTTTCACATTCTGATGTGATTGTCGAGATTCAAAAAGCATATTACGATGCAGGAAGTAATATTGTTTCGACAAACACATTTGGTGCAAATTCATTGAAATTTGATGATGCTGAGCTTGAAACTCTTATTAAGGCTGCCATAGATAATACAAGAAAAGCAAGAGAAGCAAGTGTTGGCTCACAGGAAAAGTTTATCGCATTAGACATAGGACCGATAGGAAAGCTCTTAAAGCCTTACGGAGATTTTGAATTTGAAGAGGCAGTGTCAGTTTATGCAAAAACTATAAAAATAGGTGCACAGTACGGAGTAGACCTTGTTTTTATAGAGACAATGAATGACAGTTATGACACAAAAGCTGCAGTTCTTGCCGCGAAAGAAAGCTGTGACTTGCCGGTATTTGTGTCAAATGCTTATGGTGAAGACGGAAAGCTTATGACAGGTGCAACTCCTGCCGCCATGGTTGCAATGCTTGAAGGTATGAAGGTTGATGCGATAGGAGCAAACTGCTCTTTAGGACCAAAGCAGTTAAAGAATGTTGTTGATGAATATTTAGAATATGCATCTGTGCCTGTTTTGTTAAAACCAAATGCCGGTCTTCCGAGAACTGAAAATGGCGAAACCGTTTTTGATGTTTATCCGGACGAATTTTCAGATGATTTAACGGGATATATAAATGATGGTGTACGAATCGCAGGTGGCTGCTGTGGAACAACTCCTGATTATATTCGTGCAACAGTAGAAAAGACAAAGAATATCGTCCCTAAGCCTGTTACGGATAAAGGAAAAACATTAATAAGCTCGTATACTCATGCAGTAGAATTTAAATCTTCTCCAATATTGATAGGCGAGAGAATCAATCCTACAGGAAAGAAGAAATTTAAGGAAGCATTGAGGAATAATGATATAGATTATATATTAGGAGAAGGCCTTGCCCAGCAGGAAAAGGGAGCTCATGTACTCGATGTAAATGTTGGCTTTCCTGAAATTGACGAAGTGGAAATGTTAAAAAAAGTAAGCTTTGAATTACAGTCTATCATTGATTTACCGCTTCAGATAGACACAACAGACGTGGTTGCAATGGAGGCTGCGCTGCGTCAATATAACGGAAAAGCAATGATTAATTCCGTAAATGGAAAAGAAGAAGTTATGGAAGAGATTTTTCCGTTAGTTAAGAAGTATGGCGGTTTGGTTGTATGTCTTACATTAGATGAGGACGGTATTCCGGACGATGCACAAAAAAGAGTTGAAATTGCAAAGAAAATAATATCAAAGGCACAGGAATACGGTATTGCAAAAAAGGATCTTATTTTCGATACACTTGCCATGACGGTAAGTGCTGACAGTAATGCGGCACTGGCAACACTTAAGTCATTAAACATTATAAAGAACGAGCTTGGCTGTCATACATCACTTGGTGTGTCAAATGTTTCATTTGGCCTTCCAAACAGAGAGATTATAACGTCAACATTTTTTGTAATGGCTATGGAAAATGGACTCTCAGCGGCAATAATGAATCCTAATTCAGCAGAAATGATGAAGAGCTATTATTCCTTCAGGGCTCTTCACGGTATAGATGATAATTGTACAGATTACATTCAGAATATAGGTAAATACGCAAATGTTGTTGTGGCAGCTGCTTCATCAGCTGTAGATGGAAAAACAGCACAGGAAACCGGTTTTGAATCAGAGCTTCAAAGAGCAATTGTAAAAGGGTTAAAAGAGCAGGCGGCAGGACTTACATTAAAGCTCCTTGAAACGGAAGAACCACTTGATATTGTAACAACTCAGATTATTCCTGCTCTTGATATAGTTGGAAAAGGATTTGAAAATAAGACAATGTATCTTCCTCAGCTTCTTATGAGTGCAGAAGCATCCCAGTATGCGTTTGAGGAGATTAAGAAAAAAATGGCTGAATGTGCAACCGAGACAGTGAGCAAAGGCAAATTTGTAATAGCAACAGTACATGGGGATATTCATGATATAGGTAAAAATATTGTAAAGCTTATACTTGAAAATTATGGC
>CALZHV010000138.1 GCA_945787485.1 uncultured Lachnospiraceae bacterium | reverse complement strand
TGCAAAGGCAGCCTCCGTACCCGCCGTATCCTTTTCCGAAAGGTCAACGGCACTCGACCTTAAATTTATGTATCCTGCGATACCCAGCATAAGAGTAAGTGCACCAATAATAAGCTGATTTTTCTTTATGCCTTTTCTATCTTTTACCTCTTCTGAATTACCGGATGTTTTTTCTGTTTTTGAAACTGATTTAGTAATGGATTTGCCCTCATTTAAAAGATTTTCTTTTTTCATATTAACTCCTCTGATAATATTATTCTTTATTTTTGCTTAACCATCACTGCTACTTTGTGTGCAGGAAGATCAAATAATGAACAAACCGCATATGAAATATCGCTGACTGCATTCTCATCATTCACATGCGCTACTACCAAAACTCCATCTATGGATACGTTTTCATTTTCATTTCCGTACCATGTTTCCTTAGTTTCAACATTCATATAAATCATAACTTCCATAGTATCCGCACCGTATATGTTCTCCAACGTATTTTTTAATCTTTCTTCATAATACCTTTCAGTACTGTTTTGATTACTGTAATCATTTTTCTTTTCTGATTCACTGTCTGTGACAGTCGATGTGTTTTTTGAAACAGGCATAAAAATGACAAATACAAGAACCCCTATCAAAATAAAGGTTATATATTTGCTGTATTTTCCTTTCTTTAGTGTCTCCGTAACCTTTTTCAGCATTTGACCTTTTTCATTTTCTTCTTTAAACTCCATAAAATCACCGACTTATTATATATATACTCTTAACATCAATATTATAGACATCCTCAATGTGTTTTTTTATTTTTGCAATTGTTTCTTCATCCGTTTTTTTACTCAGATAAATTCTGCAAATGGAAATATTATTATCCTTATCATTTATTATTTCACATTGGCAATTATCACTAAGCATTTTATTAATATCATTTTTTATAACTGTGGCAAGGCTAAGCTCATAATAATCATATAGATTATCGCCTGATAATTGTCCTGAATCCTCGTCATTTATACATTCATTTATATAATTAATTGAAGCTTCAATATCACATAAATCAAATTTCAGAAGCTTTGAAACAGGTTCAACTATTATCAAAATAATCATCAGACCTGTAAGGAAATGTATGTATTTTTTATATGACGCTCCGGGTATTATCTGTATAATAAGCTTGGAAATAATAAGGTAAATAACAAGTGTTTTTATCCACTCATACATAAGTTTACTCCTTTCACGAGACAGCATATGCCATTACCGCAAGTGTTAAAACAAATAAAATAACTCCGCTTGCCACAGAATTAAGAAGTAATGTCAAACCGGTTGTCATTGAATCAATACCTTCTATGTAACGTCTTTCTCCTAACGGCTGTATAAGTGCCATGGACAGCTTCACCATAAATCTTATGACAAATATTTTTACAACCGGAATCATTACAATTACAACCAATATTATTATGCCGGTTATTCCTATACTGTTTTTTACTACCATTCCGGCACCTAAAAACGTTCCTGACAAAACCGACACCATTCCACCACCCGGAATGACAGAAATAACCTTGTTAACTGCTGTTCTGCCAATCGCATCTATTTGCGGGTCAACCAGACCTTTTATTACATTTAATCCTCCTATAAAAAAAACGATTGTTTTTAACAACCATGAAACAATATTTTTTAGCAAATCGCCTAGCTTTGAAAAGCTGTCCTCTTTGTTTATATTGTTCACAAGCGATATGATAACGTAATATTTTATAAGCGGTAATACAATATTAATAATGATTGCTTCAACACACCAAATTGCCACCAGTGTAAGCTGATACATACCAACCGAGGTTTTGCCGTTTCCTAAAAAAGCAATTGATAATGCATAAACAGGAACAATGATTCTTATGACCATAAGTATTTTCGAAAGCGTATTTTTAACAATATCGAGTGCCATACAAAAAATTGATAACATAATCGATGTGACTATCATGTATGAAATATAAAACCCATTTTCGCTTACAAACGAATTTCCGAATGAATTTGATAAATTGGAAAAAAGTGAGCCTATTAAAACTACCGAAACAATTTGTATAAGAAATGCTTTTGTTGCCGGTAATTCCTCACATAATGCTTGCGTAAGTAGTGTTTCAAATATAAACCATATTTTTTTAGTATCGCCACTTGCTATTGCCTTTGTTATTTCACTAAACGAAATCTCTATCGGCAGTACTTTTTTTAAGTCGTTGTCAACATCCTCTATACCAAGCATCTCATATATCTCATTAATATATGAATATGTGTCGTCATCTGTATCATCTGTTTCATCTGTTTCATTTGTTTCACTTGATTCATTTGTTTCATTTGTTTCATTTGTTTTATATGTTTCATTTGTTTCATTTGTTTTATATGTTTCATTTGTTTCATATGTTTCATTTGATTCATCTGTTTGTTCATTTTCCGATAAGATATATTTTTTCAGGCTTTCATCATTGATTTGTACATACTTATTCAAACTTTCATTATTGTTTTGTACATACTCATTCATATTTTCATCTTTGCTTTGTATGTACCCATAATTATCTTCACTTGCGCTGACATTTGTTATAAAGTACGGATTTCCAAGTATTTCTGATAATACCACTGCTGCGAACAATATTATTTTTAATCTTTTTGTCAACTCTTTCTTTAATAAACCAAAAGACATATAAAAAGACTCCTTACAACAAATCCAATACAGTATTGATTACCTGAAGCAATACCGGCAGAGATATCATAATCATAGTAAGTCTGCCCATCGTATCAACTTGTCCGGACACTGCATTGTATCCTGCATCCTTTGTGATTCCCGAAGCAAACTCACAAATATAAGCCACCCCAATCATCTTTAAAAGAAGAATAAAATATGTACCATCTATATTGATGTCATTTTTTATTTTATCCAAAGTTTTTATAATAACCTTAAGCTTGTCCAAAGATAAAAAAATAATGCAGATACATACAGCCAGACTAATCAGTCCGCTTATTTCTGCATTTCTTGATTTAAGACTAAGGGCAATAAATATCGCCACTATTATCAATGTCATAATAATACCCAAATTCAATTACATCACTCCTTAGAAATCAAATAAATTATTAATATCCGAAAAAAGCTGGTATACATAAGGTATGACCCAGGATAATACAATAATTAATCCGGCAAGGCTCACAATGTAAGCATGGTCGTCACGTCCGGAATGCTTTAGAACCTGGTTTATCAAAGAAACTATAATGCCTACCGCACCTATCTTAAATATAAGCTGAATAGTCATTTTACTCCTCCCAAATGAATTAAATTGAATCATTACCACAGCACGTTAAAATACAATTTTTTACCACAGCAAATTAAAATCATAATCATTTACCACAGCACAATAATTAATAGAATCCCCACAGTTGTTGAAAGTGCCATTCCAACTTTGTTTTTTGTCTTAATATCTTCTTCCAATTCATTTGTTTTTAAATGTAAATGCTCCTTTTCTACAGAAATATTATTTAGACAGGCCGTCACATCCTTTCCAAATGCATGTCCAATATTATTTAACTCCTCCATATCAGACATATACAAATATGTTAGTTTACATAATTCTTTGATTTTATCATCCCATATATCAATAAAGCTACTCTCGTTCTTATTTACGTTCTTACTTACATTCTTATTTACATTCTTATTTACGTTCTTACTTTCGATATCACATGCAAGTTCTAAAAGCCAGCCATCAAATGGCTGGCTGCATTTTTGTGAGATTATCTTGAATGATTCCGATAAAACTCTGTGATTTACTTTTATTTCATCACATATATACAGAATCATTCTCTCAAGCTCTTTCATTTGCTTTAATCGCATTTTTTGAACAAAAATATATCTGTATCCAAAACCTACACATCCAAACATAATAATAAATGATGCAATCAATTTACTGCACAAAGCGATGTTGATAATAATTCATTGCCCCTTTCATCAAAAATGTTTTCGACAATACCTGCACGACTCCCCCTTCCAAGAACAATGTACCGGTCAAATACTTTTTCACATACAAGCTTTCTAAGTATAGGCTTTTCTCTAATATCATCTATTGATTCACCGTGAATTGTTGCGACAACTCCACACCCACGGTTAATTACATATGATATTGCATCTATATCCTCTCTTCCTCCAATTTCATCAACGGCAATTACTTTTGGATTCATTGAACGAATAAGCATCAACATTCCCTCCGCCTTAGGACAGCAATCCAAAACATCCGTCCTTGTTCCAACATCATTTTGAGGAACTCCCATATAACATGCAGCAATTTCTGAACGCTCATCAATCACTCCCACATTTAATCCTTTACAATAAGCACAACCATTCGACAGATTTCTTACAATATCCCTAAGCAAAGTTGTCTTTCCACATCCCGGCGGAGATATAATCAGCGTGTGAAGCACTTTGCCATCTTTAACTATGTAAGGCATAACCATATTGGAACAGCCCTTTACCTGATGTGACATTCTTATATTAATAAATGATATATTTTTCATGCTCTTTACTATGCCAGACTCAAGAACTATTTGACCTGCCAGTCCTATTCTGTGTCCACCATTCATTGTGATGAAGCCCTGACGTATATCATCCTCATATGCATACAAAGAATATCCTGACACACAATCTAACGTAAATGTGATATCCGACTGACAAACTACAATATCAAGAATAATCTCACCGAAATCATCCATAACCAAAATAGCATTTTTATTTATTCTAAGTCTGATTTCAACCAAATTATTAAAATCAATTATTCGATTATTTTCTTCCCACCGTCTTATACTTTCTCTAATATTCAAAGACAAGTATGAAATAATATCATCTGACACATAATCCCTCCCACAATAAATATATGCATATTGTGCTTTCACTATGACATTATTCTGTAGTAAATTAAATTTATGACTTGTACTTATATGTGATATTAATTCTATGTATTATTATTTATGATATTAATTTCACGTATGCTTTTATATGATATAAATCCCATATATGATTTTTTATTCCCATGTATGCATTTTCATGTTATATAAATCTCATATATGATTATTTTTAATCCCATGCATGCGTTTTTATGTTATGCATACTCTATAATTTTATAAAAAATGTTGAAAAACAACTTGTTTTATATTAGAATGTATCTATATGTGATTTTAAGGAGGATTATTATGATTTCAGCTAGTGAATTTAGAAATGGTGTTACAATCGAATTTGAGGGTAATATTTATCAGATTATTGAATTCCAGCATGTAAAGCCTGGTAAGGGTGCTGCTTTCGTTAGAACAAAGCTTAAGAATATAAAGAGTGGTGGTGTTGTTGAAAAAACTTTCCGTCCAACAGAAAAGGTTGAAAATGCACATATCGATCGTAAGGATATGAATTACCTTTACAACGATGGAGAGCTTTACTACTTCATGGACAATGAGACATATGATCAGATTGCAGTAAATAAAGATGTAATCGGCGACAGTCTTAAGTTTGTTAAGGAAAACGATACTTGTAAGGTTGTTTCTCACAATGGTAATATCTTTGGTATAGAGCCTCCTCTTTTTGTTGAGCTTCTTATTACAGAGTGTGAGCCTGGTGTAAAGGGTGATACTGCTACAGGTGCTACAAAGCCATGTACTGTTGAGACAGGAGCTACATTAAATGTACCTCTTTTCGTAAACCAGGGTGATACAATCAAGATTGATACAAGAACAGGTGAGTATTTATCAAGAGTATAA
>CALZHV010000137.1 GCA_945787485.1 uncultured Lachnospiraceae bacterium | reverse complement strand
AACAGGTTGAACTTAAGGTTTATAACGATATTCCACATATGCTTATACCTGTTGTAACAGATCCTAAGAAAGCGGCAGGAGCGCTTAATTGGGCTGTTATGGAAATGACAGACAGATATAATAAATTTGCTCAATATAATGTACGTAATCTTGAAGGCTATAATGCAAAGGTAAAGAGTGTGACAGGTAGTGAGCAGGGGAATGAAGAGCTTAAGAAGCTGCCACAAATTGTTATTATAGTTGATGAGCTTGCCGATCTTATGATGGTTGCTCATGGAGAAGTTGAAGATGCTATAGTAAGATTATCACAGCTTGCAAGAGCTGCAGGGATACATATGGTTATTGCAACTCAGAGACCTTCTGTTGATGTTATAACAGGATTAATAAAAGCAAATGTGCCTTCACGTATTGCCATGAAGGTTTCATCTGGTATTGATTCAAGAACAATCCTTGATCAGGTTGGTGCTGAAAAACTTCTTGGAAATGGCGACATGTTATTCTATCTTACAGGTTATTCAAAGCCTATAAGAGTTCAGGGTGCATATTTATCTGACGAAGAAATTGTAAATGTTGTTGAGTTCTTAAAGGAACAGACAGGTGAAGCTAAATATGATGCTTCAGTTACTGAAAAGATTGAAAGTGCAAAAGACAGCAGTTCTGCCTCAGGTAATTCAGGAGCTTCTGATTCTGAATATGATGAATATTTTGTTGAAGCAGGCAAATTTATAATAAGCAAGGATAAAGCTTCAATTGGTATGCTTCAGCGTGTATTCAAGATTGGATTTAACAGAGCCGCAAGAATTATGGATCAATTATCTGAAGCAGAAGTTGTAGGTCCTGAAGAAGGTACAAAACCAAGAAAGGTACTTATGACTGAGGAAGAGTTTGAAAATTATGTTGAAAATAATCTATAAGATAAAAAGGAGATAATTATGAAATCAGATATTAAGATTGCACAGGATTGTGTCATGGAGCCTATTGTAGATGTAGTAAAAAAAGTCGGAATTGAAGCTGATGACATAGAATTATACGGTAAATATAAAGCAAAGCTTTCAGATGAATATATGGAGAAAATTAAAGACAATCCAAACGGAAAGCTTATTCTTGTTACTGCAATAAATCCTACTCCTGCCGGGGAAGGTAAAACAACTGTAACAGTAGGCTTAGGACAGGCTATGAGCAAGCTTGGTAAAAAGACTGTTATAGCATTAAGAGAGCCTTCACTAGGACCTTGCTTTGGTATTAAAGGTGGTGCCGCAGGCGGCGGATATTCACAGGTTGTTCCTATGGAGGATTTAAATCTTCATTTCACAGGTGATTTTCATGCAATTACATCAGCAAATAACCTTCTTGCTGCACTTTTGGACAATCATATACATCAGGGTAATGCACTTCGTATAGATACAAAGAGGATTGTATTTAAAAGATGTCTTGATATGAATGACCGTGCACTTCGTAACATTATTGTAGGAATGGGAAACAAAGGTGATGGTGTAGTAAGACAGGATGGATTTGTCATTACTGTTGCATCAGAAATCATGGCAATACTTTGTCTTGCAAATGATATTAATGATTTAAAGAAGAGACTTGCAAATATAATTGTTGCATATAACTATGATAATGAACCTGTAACAGCAGGAGACTTAAATGCTGTCGGAGCCATGACAGCACTTCTTAAAGATGCTATAAAACCAAATGTTATTCAGACACTTGAGCATACACCTGCACTTGTACATGGCGGTCCTTTTGCTAACATAGCTCATGGATGCAACTCGGTAAGAGCAACAAAAACAGCTCTTAAGATTGCAGATTATGTTGTAACAGAAGCCGGTTTCGGAGCAGATCTCGGAGCGGAAAAATTCTTTGATATTAAATGCAGAATGGCCGGATTAAAGCCTGATGCTGTTGTTCTTGTTGCGACTGTCAGAGCTCTTAAATATAATGGTGGAGTTAAGAAAGAAGAGCTTGGAGAGGAAAATATAGACGCTTTGAAGAAAGGTATTGTCAACCTTGAAAAACATATTGAAAATCTCCATACTTACGGAGTGCCCGTTGTAGTTACTTTGAACAGATTTGTCTCTGATACTCAGGCTGAGCTTGATTTTGTAAAAGAATTCTGTGAAAAGAATGATTGTGATTTTGCACTCGCAAACGTTTGGGAAAAAGGCGGAGAAGGCGGAATTGAGCTTGCAAATGCAGTATTAAATACATTGGAGACGAAAGAAAGCAACTTTAAATTATTGTATGAAGATTCACTTTCAATAAAAGAAAAAATTACAACAATAGCAACAAAAATATACGGAGCAAAGGATGTTTCATACAGTGCTGAAGCAAACAGGGCAATTGCAAAAATAGAAGCTATGGGATTTGGAAACATGCCTGTGTGTATGGCAAAAAATCAATATTCGCTTTCGGATGATGCTACAAAGCTTGGACGTCCGGAAGGATTTACGGTAAATATAAGAGAGGTTTATGTAAGTGCCGGAGCGGGATTTGTTGTTGCAATAACAGGCGCAATAATGACAATGCCCGGACTTCCAAAGGTTCCGGCAGCGGAACGCATTTACGTTGATGAAAACGGAGTTACAAACGGATTGTTCTAAAACTACTAATTATTAAAAACAGGAGGACAGATATGGCAAAATTAATAGATGGAAAAATGATTTCCCAGCAGATAAAGGATGAACTTAAAGCAAAGGTTGCTACATTAAAGGAAGAAGGAAAAGATATATGCCTTGCTGTTATTCAGGTTGGCAATGACCCTGCATCAACTGTTTATGTCGGAAATAAAAAGAAAGCTTGTGAATATATTGGAATAAAATCACTTGCGTTTGAACTACCGGAAGAAACAACAGAAGAAGAATTAATAGGTATTATTGATAAATTGAACAATGATAATGATGTTGATGGTATTTTGGTTCAGCTTCCTGTTCCAAAACATATAAATGAAGATACTATTATAAAGTCCATATCTCCTAAAAAGGATGTAGACGGTTTCCATCCGGCAAGTGTTGGAGCATTAAGCATTGGGCAGCACGGTTTTGTATCATGTACTCCTGCAGGTGTTATTCAGCTTCTAAAGAGAAGTAATATTGAAATTGCAGGTAAGGAATGTGTAGTAATCGGAAGAAGTAACATTGTCGGAAAACCTATGAGCATGATGTTACTTCGTGAAAACGGAACAGTGACAGTTTGTCATTCAAAGACAAAGGATTTAAAGGATGTATGTAAGAGAGCAGATATCCTTGTGGTTGCAATCGGAAAACCAAAAATGATAGATGAATCATATGTAAAGGATGGAGCTGTTGTTATCGATGTTGGTATTCACAGAGATGAAAACAATAAGCTGTGTGGCGATGTTGATTTTGAATCAGTTGAAAAGAAAGCTTCATATATTACGCCTGTTCCCGGTGGAGTTGGCCCTATGACAATAGCAATGTTAATGAATAATTGTGTGGAAGCAGGAATTAATAAATAATGAAAATATTGATGGTTTCGCTTGGATGCGATAAAAATTTATGTGATAGTGAGGCTATGCTTGGCTTATTACATTCTAACGGATATTATATTACAAATGACGAAAATGAGGCAGATATAATAATTGTAAATACATGCAGTTTCATTAAAGATGCTATGGAAGAAAGCATTAATACAATTATTGAGATGTCTAAGCTCAAGGATAAGAATCTTAAATATTTAATTGCAACAGGTTGCCTTGCACAGAGATTTAAGGATGAAATGTTTGATGAATTGCCGGAAGTGGATGCAATAGTCGGAACAAGCAGCTTTGACAAAATAATAGAGGTTATTAAAGAGCTTGAGGCGAAAGAAAATAATAGTGAAAATAGAATAGTCAAATCAGATGATATTAACAGACTTGCAACAGTCGATACAAATAAAATAATTACATCAGGAACATTTATGGGTTATTTAAAGATTGCTGAAGGCTGTGATAAATATTGTACCTATTGCGTAATTCCTCATATCAGAGGCAGATACAGAAGTGTGCCTATGGAAAAACTCATTAAAGAAGCCGAATATATGGCAAAATCAGGTATAAAAGAGTTGGTTCTTGTTGCTCAGGAAACAACTTGTTATGGTATGGATTTATATGGCGAGAAAAAACTTGTGGATTTGATAAAAGAAATTGCCTTAATTGATGGTATTGAATGGATTCGACTTATGTATTGTTATCCGGAAGAAATTACTGATGATTTGATTGATTTGTTTGCTGAAGAAAAAAAATTATGCCATTATATTGACATGCCGCTACAGCATTGTGAAGATTCTATCTTAAAAAGGATGGGGCGAAGGACAGACAAACAATCTATAATAAATGTTATTGAAAGGTTTAGAAAAAAAGTGCCTGATATGGCATTTAGAACGTCGCTTATTACAGGATTTCCGGGTGAGACGGAAGAAGAACATCAATCCTTGATGGAATTTATAAACACTTATGAATTTGACAGGTTAGGTGTGTTTACCTATTCAAGAGAGGAAGGAACACCTGCTTATAATTTTGATAACCAGGTTGATGAAGAACTTGCTGACAGATGGCGAAATGAGATAATGGAATTACAACAGGATATTTCATATGATAAAAATGATGAGCTTGTTGGAACGGTTCAGAAGGTTATTATTGAAGGATATTCATCTGAGGAGGATGTATATGTAGGAAGGACATTTCGTGATGCGCCAAATGTTGACGGACTTGTTTTTGTTCAATGTAATTATGAACTGATTTCGGGTGCAATTGTAGAAGTAAAAATTACAGAGTCAGCACCATATGATTTGATAGGAGTGATACAAGATGAATTTACCGAATAAACTTACAATTTTAAGAGTTATACTTATACCATTTTTCCTTGTGGCGCTTATGGTTGAAGCTATTCCTTACGGAAAATGGATTGCCCTTTTATTATTTGCCGTGGCAAGTCTTACTGATGCACTTGACGGTAAAATAGCAAGAAAAAGAAATCTGGTTACAAATTTTGGTAAATTTATGGATCCGCTCGCAGATAAGCTTCTTGTTTGTTCTGCTATGATTGCATTTATAGAAATTGACAGAATTCCTGCATGGATAGTTATTATAATAATTGCACGTGAGTTTATTATAAGCGGATTCAGACTTGTAGCTTCGGACAATGGAATTGTTATTGCTGCAGGTTGGTGGGGTAAAGTAAAAACTGCAGTTCAAATGATTATGATTATTGTACTGATATGTAATTTTGGAGAATATTTTGATTCGGGTATTATTGTAATAATCGAGAATGTATTAATTTATGCTTCTTTAATTCTTACAATTGTTTCTCTTATTGATTATCTTGTAAAGAATAAAAATGTTATATCTGATATAAAATAATAATCTTTAAATATAAAAACCCTCTTTATCGGAACTAACGGTAAGGAGGGTTTTATAACATAGTAAAAATACAGTAAGGAGCAAAAAAGAAAATGTTGGTAGAAAAGTTGGCAAAAGAAAAGCTTTCAGAAGAAAAATTGACAGAAGAAAAGTTGACAGAAGAAAAATTAACAGAAGAAAAGCTGGTAGAAGAAAAACCGATAGAAGAAAAGCTGGTTCAATATTTAGCTGATAATAATATGAAAATATCTACGGCGGAATCATGCACAGGAGGTATGATATCATCAACATTAGTTAATGTACCGGGTGCATCAGCAGTGTTAGATGAAGCATATGTAACATATGCAAATCAAGCAAAAATTAAAATATTATCGGTAAAAAAAGAAACGCTGGAGAAATTCGGTGCAGTATCATAT
>CALZHV010000136.1 GCA_945787485.1 uncultured Lachnospiraceae bacterium | reverse complement strand
AGAAACGGTTGTGTTTTGAAAATATCGATTTTTGTGTGAAGTTCTGAATGAATAAATAATATAAAAAACACCTTAATGTAAATAGCATTAAGGTGTTTTTTTATGTAATGGGAAGAACTGACTTATTCAGCCAGTTCTTCCCATTTGTCGTATAATTCCATCAATTTATTTTCATATTCTTCACGAAGTTTTGATAATTCACCAAGTTTTGCAGAGTTTGTAGCATTTTCCGGAAGATTTATTTCTTCGTCAAGTTCTGATATTTTTGTTTCATAATTTTCAATATCTGCTTCAACCTTTTTTAGATCATTTGCAATTTTTCTTAATCTTGCCTGTTCCTCTTTGTTCTTTAAATAATCATCTTTGGAGGAAGAAGCTTTATTGTTTGATGTATTGTAAGGATTAATTGACGTGAATGGATTTGATGAATCAGCCTTTGCTATGTTATTGTCATATGCTGCATAAACATCATCCTTATGTGTGTCATAGTAATCATAATTGCCAATAAAATTAAAAATATGCTGATTTTTTAATTCAATTATTCTACTTGAAATTCTGTTAATAAAATATCTGTCATGGCTTACAACTAAAACAGTACCTGTATAATTTCTTAAAGCACTTTCCAATATTTCTTTCGATTGAATATCCAAGTGGTTGGTAGGCTCATCCAAAATAAGAAAATTGGCAGGAGAAAGCATAAGCTTTGCAAGCGAAACACGTCCACGCTCGCCACCTGATAAATCGCCTATTTTCTTAAATACATCATCTCCCGTAAATAAAAAAGCAGCCAGAACGTTTCGTATTTTGGTGTTTGTTAAATCAGGATATGAGTCACTTATTTCTTCAAATATTGTTTTGTTTAATGAAAGAATTTGATGCTCCTGGTCATAATATCCTATTTTAACACGAGAACCAAGAAGAATATTACCTTCGTCTTTTGGAAGTAATCGGTTTATCATTTTAAGAATAGTAGTTTTACCTGTACCGTTTCCGCCGATTAAAGATACATGCTCTCCTCTTTTTATTTCAAAAGATAAATTATCAAATAAAATATTGTTTCCAAATGATTTTTTTAGTTTTTCAACAGTAAGAACATCATTTCCACTTTCAACAGAAGGTGTAAGAGTGAGTCTCATTTCTGATGCTATTTCTGTAGGTTTTTCTATAAGTTCAACTCTATCAAGCATTTTTTCACGGCTTTCAGCACGTTTAATTGACTTTTCACGATTAAACTGTTTGAGCTTTGTGATAACTTCCTCCTGATGTTTTATTTCATGCTGTTGATTAAGATAAGCTTTCATTTGAGCTTCACGTATCTGAGAACGTTTTGTAGAATAGTAGCTGTAGTTACCATTGTATACGATACCTTTGGTGTTATCTATTTCTACAATTTTGCTTGCTATTTTGTCGATAAAATAACGGTCATGGCTTACCAATATTACGCTACCTGTATATGATGCAAGAAAACCTTCTAACCATGAAATTGAAAGCATATCAAGATGATTAGTTGGCTCATCGAGAATTATTATATCAGGTCTTGTGAGCAGCAATCGTCCGAGTGCAATTCTCATTTTTTGTCCACCGGAGAGAGTGTTAATATGGCGATCGTAGTCAGCCTTATCAAAGCCAAGTCCTTTCAGTACCCCATTAATTTCGCTTTCGTAGGCATAACCATTTTCTCTATCATACTTTGTTGATAGACGGTTGTATGTTTCCATGACCTGTTCAAGCTCTTTGCCGGTTTTTGTAGTCATTTCTGTTTCCAGCTGCCTTATTTTTTTCTCTAATTCTATAATATGTTTCTTTGTATCAAGCATTTCATTGTAAATAGTATTGTCAAATGAAATATCCTGGTGCTGCGATAAATATCCTATAGTTGTATCTTTTGCAACAACAACCTGACCTGAATCAGGAGTTTCTTCTCCCATTATTATTTTTAACAGGGTTGTTTTGCCGGAACCGTTTATTCCGACTATTGCCATTTTTTCTTTTTCTTCTATATGAAATGATATATCACTTAATATCTGCTTTATACCAAAGGCTTTGCTTATGTTTTGACATGCTAATATCATAGCATTTCCTCCTGTAAAATCTTTAGCAGTTCAAATACATCTAAACAATGCTAAATAAAAATATGAAATTATTTTAACAAAAAAACTGCTTTGTTGCAATGCGGTGATATGATATAATGAGTATTATGCCGAGACATACTTGCATGTCTCGGCATAATACGAAAACCACATGGGGCCGGCAGGCACCATGATATAATAAAGAAAGAAGTTTCATATGTTTAATTCAAAATCAAAACAGGCTAAAAAAGAAATATTACAATTATTCAATGAAATTCAGATTAATTTGGAGAATAATTACAAAGACTTAGCAATAGGTGCCAGAAAAAAAGCAGAGATGCGCCTTGAAGAATTAAAATCAACAGGTGAATTGACAGATAAAGATTACAAAAAATTAAAAGTAACCTTAGATGACTATACAAAAAGAATGGAAGGATATCATCATTAGGAGTAGGTATGGAATTTACAAGCGATTTTATGTGGGGGTGTGCATCGGCTGCATATCAGATAGAGGGTGCATACAATGAAGATGGAAGAGGAATGAGTATTTGGGATATTCATTCATTAAATAAGGATGTTGTAGCTTACAATGAAAATGGTAATGTGGCATGTGACCATTACCATCGATACAAAGAGGATGTGCAATTATTCAAGCAATTAGGAATTAAATATTACAGATTTTCTATAAGCTGGACAAGGGTATTGCCAAATGGTATAGGTGAAGTTAATGAAAAAGGACTTCAGTTTTATATTGATTTGGTTGACGAATTATTGTCTAACGGAATAGAACCTATTGTTACATTACATCACTGGGATTATCCGTATGAGTTATATAAGCTTGGCGGGTGGATGAATCCTGCTTCTCCGGAGTGGTTTGAATATTATACAAAAATAATTGTTGATGCGTTATCTGACAAAGTTAAATATTGGATTACAATAAATGAGCCACAGTGTATTGTTGGTTGCGGTTATTATACGGGTACTCATGCACCATTTGTTCATGCATCAATAATAGATATGATTACAATGAGTCACAATATTTTGCTTTCTCATGGAAGGGCAGTGAAATATATAAGAGAAAATGCAAAAATTTCTCCACAGATTGGATATGCACCTACTGGACCAAGTTTTGTTCCTGAGGACGACAGCGAGGAAGCAATAGAAGAAGCACGTTTGAAAACCATGAGTATGAAAAATAGTGGATTTTTTGCTATTACATGGTGGTCGGATCCTATTTTTCTTGGCAAATATCCTGATGATGCCTATGAATTGTTTGGTGAAGCAATGATAAAACCATCTGAGGAAGATATGAAATTGATTTCTCAGCCATTAGATTTTTATGCAGTAAATATTTACTATAGTAGCAGTATCAGAGGGGATGGCAGTACATATGAAACGAATAGTTTTCAAGGTGCACCAAAATCAACAATGAATTGGAGAGTAGACGAGATAGTTATGTATTGGTCATGTAAATTCCTGTATGAGCGATATAAAACACCAATTCTTATTTCGGAAAATGGCATTGCTAACATAGACTGGGTAGGATTAAATGGAAAGGTTGAGGACCCTCAAAGAATAGATTATATTTCAAGATATCTTCTTTGTATTAACAAAGCTATGGAAGAAGGTATTCCTGTTATAGGATATATGTATTGGTCTGCAATTGATAATTTCGAATGGGCATGTGGATATGATAAAAGATTCGGTATGATTTATGTTGACTATCAGACACAAAAAAGAACGATAAAAGAATCAGGTCACTGGTACAAACAGTTAATAGAAAGTAACGGTGAAGTTTTGGAACAGTATAAAATGCTATATAAATAGAAAAGTAATTGGAGTAATATTTCAATATGAAGAAAAAAATATATGCATTTCTAGGAATGGCAGTGCTTACCATAGTGCTGCTTTTCTTATATGACAGAATTAAATCAAATAAAAATGAAAGCCTTTCAAAATATGATTTTGCCATGGGAACATCCGTGAGTGTTGTAACATATGGTGAAAAACATGACAAATTGGAAAATACAAATAATGAAATAGTCGATTTAATAAAATATTATGATGAAAAAGTGCTTTCATGGAGAAGTGATTCATCTGAGCTTGCTAATCTTAACAAAAATGACAGTATGATGATGAGTAAAGAACTTGAACCGGCAGTTAAAAAATCGTATGCGGTTTGCGAAGACTCGGAAGGTGCTCTTGATATAACATTAAGACCGGTATTAAATGTCTGGAATATTGAGCAGGCAACAAATGAAAGCTTTACTATTCCTGATGAAGATGCAATTGAAGATGCAATCAACAAGACCGGTTACAAAAATATAATAATCGATGAAAACAATATTTCTTTAAAAAATGATGTTATTATAGATTTGGGTTCAACGGCAAAAGGGTATATTTTGGATGTATGTTATGATGCTTTAAAGGATAAAGATATTTACGGTGCAATAGTAACTGCAGGCGGCAGTGTAATGGTTTTTGGTTCTAAGGATGATAAATCAGAATGGAAAATCGGTATACGCAATCCAAAGGGAAATGAAGGAGACATGATTGGATATCTATCCTTTAATGATAATCAAAAGCATTGCGTGTCGACATCAGGTGATTATGAAAAATACTTTATTGTTGACGGTGTGAGATATCATCATATTATTGACCCTAAAACCGGTTATCCTGCAAAGAGTGGTCTTTCATCGGTTACGGTTATTTCAGAAGATGGTTTATACAGTGATGCATTATCTACAGCCTGTTATGTGTTAGGCTACGAGAAATCATTGCCTTTACTTGAAAAATATGATGCACAAGCTGTTTTTATAGACAACGAAAATAATATTTATATGACATCAGGAGCAAAAAAATTATTTGTGAAGCAATGAATTTAAGCGATTAAATATATTATTTTATGGAATTGTAAAAGTTATTTTGATATTATCAATATTATAAATAAGAAGAGTGGTGACATTATGATTAAATGGTGGGAACATTTAAAAACAATTACAAAGCACAAGATGACTGTTATGAAGCATTGCTTTTCAGTCGGATTATACAAACAGGGATTGTTACATGACCTTTCTAAATATTCGTTGACAGAATTTATGGTGGGAGCGAAATATTACCAGGGAACAAGAAGTCCTAACGACGCAGAAAGAGAAGACAAGGGATATACGACCTCATGGCTGCATCACAAAGGCCGTAATAAACATCATTTAGAATATTGGATGGATTATGATTTGGACAGATCCGTTGCACAGCTTGTAGGTATGCCTATGCCAAAAGAATATGTAATAGAAATGTTTTGTGACAGAGTTGCTGCCTGTAAAATATATAACGATGGTCATTATAATGACAGACAACCTTGGGATTATTACAGAAAAGGCAGAGCCGGTAAAATGTTGCATCCCGAATCAAAGAAAACATTGGAAAAGTATCTTAAAATGCTTGTTGTATACGGGGAAAAATATACATTCAAATATATTAAAGAAGTTGAAGTTAAACAAATCAGAAGAGAGAAATTAAGAAAATTAATGAGAATGACCGGCATTTGACTGAGTAATTGAATATCAATGACAGACATTTTATTATGAAAGATAGGGTGGCAAGATGGAATTTACACATTTACATGTGCATACTGAATATAGTCTGCTCGATGGTTCTGCAAAAATTAAGGAACTTGTTGCAAGAGCAAAAGAGCTGGGAATGAAAGCTTTGGC